>NZ_MIBT01000016.1:0-30907 GCF_001829605.1 Sulfuricurvum sp. RIFCSPLOWO2_12_FULL_43_24
CTCCCCCTTTACGGGTACGCTGAACGATCTCATCAATCTCTTCTTGGCTGAGTACATCTGAGAGAGGAACACCTGCTACCGTCGAATAACGCGGCAAGGGAACCATATCATCGCCATGTCCACCCATAACCGATGCACGGATTTGACCTCCGCCGTAACCCAATTTTTCTTGGATAAAGGCTGCCATACGTGAGCTATCGAGTACTCCCGCCATACCAATGACACGACTGCGATCAAAACCGCTCTCTTTGAGGGCTACATAGGTCATTGCATCGAGCGGATTTGAAACAATGATGACAATTGCGTTAGGAGAGTATTTGGCAACCCCTTCCATAACTTCACGGGTTACTTTAGCGTTAATCATCAACAAATCATCTCGGCTCATACCCGGAAGACGAGGACTTCCAGCTGTTACAACGACCACATTACAGTCGGTCATATCTGCCATCGTTTCAGCGACACTTACAACCGTATGAGATCGTACTGCCGCAGCCGCTTGAGACATATCCAGTGCTTTCCCGCGAGCGATTTCGATTTTGTTATCACGCAAAATAATTTCATGACATGAACCAAGCATTGCAAGAGAGTAAGCGACCGTTGAACCTACGTTCCCCGCACCTACGATACCGACACGTTTTCCTTTAATCATCACTTTACTCCTTGTGTCATAAATTACTACATACTCTCTATCATTTTATAATCAGAGAAGTAAAAGACGATTGAATCGCCTTTTATCTATAGAGAACCTCTACAGATAAAAAACGATTCCGGCGAACCGGAATCAAAAATTTAGATTGCGCTGATAATAGCATTCAATGTCGCACTTGGGCGCATTGCTGCTGTTACTTTCGCGATATCAGGGTGATAATAACCGCCGATCTCTTGAACTTTTCCTTCTACTGCAAGAAGCTCTTCCATGATTTTCGCTTCATTATCAACTAAAGTTTTTGCAATTGGAGCGAAACGAGATGCTAGCTCTGCATCCGTTGTTTGCTCAGCCAATGCTTTTGACCAGTATTGTGCCAAGAAGAAATGGCTTGCTTTGTTATCCGGCTCTCCCGCTTTACGTGACGGCTCTTTGTTATTATCCAAATACGCCGCGTTTGCTTCATCCAATGCCGCTGTAAGAGCAGACAATTTGTTATCTTTTTTCGTTTTGTTAATGTGACGAAGTGACTCTGCAAGAGCCAAGAACTCACCCAAAGAATCCCAACGAAGGTGACCTTCGTTTACAAATTGCTCAACGTGTTTCGGAGCCGATCCGCCCGCACCCGTTTCGAACAATCCTCCGCCTGCAAGGAGAGGAACGATAGAGAGCATTTTAGCCGATGTTCCCAGTTCTAAGATAGGGAACAAGTCAGTCAAATAGTCACGAAGAACGTTACCCGTTGCTGAAATAGTATTTTGCCCTGCACGTACACGTTTCAAAGAGAACGCCATAGCAACTTCAGGTGCCATAATATGGTACTCAATCCCTGATTTATTGAATTCAGGAAGATACGCGTTTACTTTTTTGATAATTTCAGCATCGTGAGCACGGTTTTCATCCAACCAAAACACAACCGGAACGTTTTCGATCTCTGCACGCTCAACCGCAAGACGTACCCAGTCTTTGATCGGGATATCTTTCGCACGAGACATACGCCAGATATCGCCTTTCTCTACGTTGAAGCTCATCAATACGCCGCTATCATCAGATACAGTGACTACACCCTCTTCCGCGATTTCGAATGTCGTTGGGTGTGAGCCGTACTCTTCCGCTTTTTGAGCCATCAAACCGACGTTAGAGACAGAACCCATCGTCGTTACGTCGAATTGACCGTTTGCTTTACAATCTTCGATGATTTCAGAGTACATGGTTGCGTAACAACGATCCGGAATCGTAACGATACATTGTTCTACTTTTCCCGCAGGATTCCACATTTTACCGCCATCACGTACCACAACCGGCAATGAAGCATCGATAATAACATCATTTGAAGCGTGAAGATTTGTGATCCCTTTGTCAGAGTCTACCATCGCCATTGCAGGCTGAGTCGGGTAAACCGCCATAATAGCCGCTTCGATTTCCGCTTTTTTATCAGCAGGAAGTTTTGCCAATTTTTTGTACAAATCACCAAGACCAAGATTCGGATTAACTCCGATCTCTTTGAACTCTGCCGCATATTTTTCAAATACATCTTTAAAGAATACCGATACCGCATGACCGAACATGATCGGATCACTTACTTTCATCATCGTTGCTTTAAGGTGGATCGACCAAAGGATGTTTTTCTCTTTTGCTTCAGAAATCGCATCAGCGTAAAACGCACGCAATGCTTTAGTGCTCAAGAATGTACCATCAAGGACTTCACTATCAACCGCATTGATCTCTTTGAGAACGTTACCGTTAAGTGAAATCGTCACTTTACCGTCACCTTTTTTGGTGATTGATTGCTCATTCGCATAGAAATCACCGCTGTTCATGTGGGCAACGCGAGTTTTTGACCCCTCGTCCCAAGCACGTAGTTTGTGAGGATTTTTCTTCGCAAAGTTTTTAACCGCAACCGCAGCACGGCGGTCTGAGTTACCTTCACGTAGAACCGGATTAACCGCTGAACCGAGACACGTTGCGTAACGTGCAAAAATCTCTTTTTCTTCGTCTGTTTTTGGTTCTTCAGGATACAAAGGAAGATCGTATCCTTGAGACTGAAGTTCTTCGATACATGCTTTCAATTGAGGAATTGAAGCTGAAATGTTAGGGAGCTTGATGATGTTACCATCTGGTTGTGTAGCGATAACGCCCAACTGTGCAAGATTGTCGGGGATACGCTGAGCGTCACTCATACGTTCTGGAAATGTTGCGATAACACGACCTGCAAGTGAAATATCACTTGTTACAACTTCAACGCCTGCGGCTTGTGTGAATGCATTTACGATTGGAAGTAGCGAATAGGTCGCTAGTGCCGGTGCTTCATCAATTACTGACCAAATGATTTTTGCCATCAGGTTCTCCTGTTATTTTTTTTATGAAAGCATCATAACACTTACGTCCGACATTTTTTCACTTTGCCCATACTACAAGCGCAAAAAGTTAGAAATATGTTTCATTTTGTAGCATTTACTATGTTTTGATGGTGTGTAGAAAAGTAACTACTGTACACATGTTCACCATTTTTGCCTCGGACAAAATAGAGGTAATCCGTGTGTTTAGGATAGAGTGCAGCATGGATGGCATCTTTGGAAACATTACAGACGGGAAAGGCAGGCAAACCTTTGTTTTTATACGTATTATAGGGAGTTTTGTCCGTGCGTATTCGACGCGCCGTCACTTTTTGATGAGAATATTCACCGTAGTTAAGGGTTCCATCCATTTGAAGACGCATCCCTTTTTCTATCCGATTATCGATCACGGAGCTAACAAACGGCATATCGGACAATGATGCAGCCTCTTTTTGAATAACCGATGCTTTTGTTACAATTTGTAACCATTTTTCTTTATTATACGGCTTCTTATACTCATCTGCCCAGATTCTCATCTTTTGTTCCGACTCATTTAAAAGATGTATGATCAGTTTTTCTTCACTGATCGCATTCGGAATACTGTAGGTATCCGGTACAAAACTCCCCTCTTTATAAGGGGCATGCTTTTCATACGCACGTTGAAGAAGATTCATATCGAGTGAAAGTTCATCACTAAGTTGACGTAAAAATATGACCGTAGTCTCTCCGGGGATCAAGGTAATAGCACGAGTAGCCGCTTTTGCCGTTGTCAATTTATAAAGATACTCGATACGGCTTGTTTTCTCCTCTTTTAGATCAATCCACCCTTGCTGAGGCTGACCGAGCAAACGGAGAATAAAGGCATCAATCTTATAGAGATTTACCCCTTCATCTTGGAGGTGTGCTATACTTTTAAATACGGAACCTTGCGGGATATAGACGATTTTTGGTGATGTGACGGTAGAGAACAGGTAGGTCATGAAAGAGACAATTATCACCAATATTATTCCCAAAACCCATAGGTACATTCTTTTTGGTTTATTTTTTACTTTTTTTCTAGGCTTTTTCACGTTTATCGCTTTGCTTGAAGGTATTAATTGTGATCGTTTGAGCTTTAATGGACTCAAAATCGAGAAATTATATCTCAAATGGGAAAATGGGCTCCTGATTCGTGCTTCAAAAGTTGATCTGAGCGCGTTTAAACGTGACAATCTTCCTCTTACCCTAAAGCCATTGGGAAAACTTC
Source organism: Sulfuricurvum sp. RIFCSPLOWO2_12_FULL_43_24 (assembly GCF_001829605.1). Taxonomy (NCBI): domain Bacteria; kingdom Pseudomonadati; phylum Campylobacterota; class Epsilonproteobacteria; order Campylobacterales; family Sulfurimonadaceae; genus Sulfuricurvum; species Sulfuricurvum sp. RIFCSPLOWO2_12_FULL_43_24. Next base: position 4,229 of record NZ_MIBT01000016.1, read on the forward strand.
CTCCCCTTATTCGGCATACTCAGCGCTGGGTAAAGCAAATCGATATTGATACTATTCAATATGAGTCCATTCGCCTCTCTTTGCACTACCGTGAAAACTCCCTCGGCAAAATTACGTTATATGATGAAAATGGTTCTTACAACGGCACTTTTTCCCTCAATGAAAATCTCTTTAAACTATCATTGCCCCATGCCAGACTCAACGGTGCGCTCATTAGCGGAAATTTAACGGTAGAACTCCCGCAACAACGGTTACATACTAATATAAGCCTAAACCTTCCCCAAACTCCTCCCCTCATTATCAAAGCATCCGGAGATACCGATTCGTTGATGTTTGCCCTTCATACCGATGAGCCGCTGCGCAGCGTTCAACCGATCATCGATTTTTTAGATGTTGATCCTGAAGTTCAACCGTGGATAACTCACTATGCCAAAGCTTCGTTAATCACTCTTGAACGCTTTGAAGGTAAATTTCATTACGATAAACCCGAAGAACTTATCAAGGGGCTGCAAGCCAAAGCGACTATTTTCAATGGAGAATACACCTTTGCACAAGGTTTCGAACCTATCAAATCTCCCCGTATCGATTTGTACTACCGCGTAGGCAAACTTCACATTCTTCCAAAAAGCGGGACTTTTTATGCTCTCCCAACCGAAAACAGCAGTGTAATTCTTGACTTTACGACCCCTCACACTATGCTGGATGCTCAAATACGGACGGCGCATGCCAAACTCAATGTTCCGATCACAAATCTTTTAAATTTTTATGACATTCACCTGCCGATTCAGCAAAGTTCGGGAGAATGTGATGTGGATCTGAATCTCTCTATCAATCTGCATAGCCTGGATACTGTTGTAAAAGGGATCTTTCGACCTACCGCTTCGGAATTACTTTTGGACCAGATACCGCTAAAAACGCAAGGGGGAGTTGTCAATGTCAATCGAAACAAGGTTACATTCGACAATTTTACGGCCCATTACGGTGAAGATGTCGCTCACGCACGGGTAAAAGGGGAATATGACGCTTCCAGCGAAGAAGGGTCGGTATCGATTGATGCCTATGATATCGTACCCTTAGGGAACAAAAAACAGCTGAGTTTATGGGATTCCCGTGAACCTTTGCGTGTTAAATACATCATTGCTCCCAAAGGAGATTCTCTCAGCATCATGCCATCACGCTGGAACGTACTGGGAGAGAAACTCGACATTGAAGCCTTTCGTGCCCCATTCGACTATCGCAATGCGACAAGTTCTCTCCAATCTGTCCCTTTCAGCCTCTCAAATACTATTCATGGAAAAATCAACGGGTATTTTAACGGATCGAAAAAGCAAACGGATATACAGATTGAACTCAATGATTTTAAATTGGGAGAGATACAGCTCACGCATGCCCCTTTTAACATCGATATCCATTACGATCACAACCATTCAACGCTCCGCTCTTCACACGCCTCGGCATGGAGTATCCATCAACTCCCACTACTCTTATCCCCATTCCATGCGAGTATGGATGGGAATGAGATTGCATTTGAGCAAATTGAAGCCGTCTTAGGTGATTTACTGAAAGGAAAGTTCACCGGTCACTTATCGCTCGATACGCTCAAAGGGTCCATTCGAATCAACGATATGATTCCGCTCAGTCCTAAAATATCCCCTCTCGTTGACGCACAAGAATCCCTTCAACTCTCACTCGATGCCTCCGGTGAAGAGATAATTTTAGACTCTGATGCTCTTAAAGCCCATTTTTCGACCATCCCAAATGGGTGGAAAATTACACTGGATGATATAGCCTTGCTCTCGATGCGCTCCCCTATTCTGCGTCAATATCATGTTGAAAAGGGAAATCTTAACCTTTTTTATACTCCTGAAAACTCGCAATATACCTTTAACGGTACGATCGAATACCCTTATTCACTGATGATGATTAATGATAAGGCCGTATCCAAGTATCACTTTAGCGGTCTCTATCAAGACGGACGGACGAGTATTCGGGTTAATGATCGTCTAATCATCAATCGGCGCGATGATCAAATCGATGTTCAGGCTAAAAACATCGGTATCAATGTCCCGCAGCTGTTTTCTTTTCTTATCGCCAATCAACCGAATCAAGAGTCTTCATCCAAGGGAGATTCTCAAACGCCCCCGATTCGCATTCACACCTCCAATACCTACCTCTATCTGATGAAAGGACGTAAAATTGTCGCTGATCGAATGGAAGCCACATTAAACAATGATGATTTGGATGCTTCGCTCTACCACATGGGGGGAAGCGCCGCGCTTAAAATACGCAACGGCCTCTTTTATATTGACGGAAACGGATTCAACGATAAATTTATGGAGCATCTCTTTGCCCTCAGTGATTTTAGCGGAGGGAAATTCTCCTTTCAGGCTAAAGGAGAAGCCGACGCATTTGAAGGGGTTATGCGGGTTGAAAATACGATTTTAAAAGATTATAAGGTACTCAACAATGTCCTCGCCTTTGTCAATACCGTCCCCTCATTAGCGACCTTTTCACTCCCAAGCTACAACAGACAAGGACTTCCGGTCAAAGAGGGATATGCCCATTTTGCCTATAATAAAGGTATTGTGAATGTCGATAATTTCACCCTGAACTCTCCTGAGATGAATATTCTCGGTGAAGGGCGTGCTGATCTGAATGCCCAAATACTCAATGGTACGCTGACCCTTAAAACCGATCTGGGTTCCGTTCTGGGAAAAGTGCCGATGGTGGGGTATATCCTCTTCGGGGAGGACGGTTCTCTTTCCACAACCCTCACCCTCAGCGGAAAACTCGATGATCCTAAAGTCGAAACGGCGATTGCCAAAGAGATTGCCACGGCTCCGTTTAATATTCTCAAACGGACGGTTGTGTATCCGTTTTTGTGGATGATGGATGATAAGAAGAAAAAGTAATTTCCAATATTACAATTCCCCTCCTCCACGAACAATATCCATCCCGTATTTATCCCTCACTTTGGTCAAAGCATCGGTCAGATTGCGCATTTTAGTATCCGTTTGGATTTCAAGCAGATCAAAACTTTTCGGATCATGATGGATAAATTTGGTAGCACTCATAGCGATATAGCGGACACTGATATGGGGATAGATATCAAGCTCTTTAAATTTTTCGATCGTAAAAGTTTGAAGGAATGTTTCATTAAAAAGGCGATAAAGGGTAAATTGCTTTTTTGAATGCCCCCAATTCTCATACCCCAATGAAAAAGCGTAGGTGGTAGGATTGACCCCCAGTTTCATAATCGTATGGCTCCAATGACGTACCAAGATATGGATGCGCCGATAGAGTTCCTCTCTCTCTTTTATGGGGTGATCCATCGATCGTGATATCCCTATCCCTTTTCGGGATCGGCTCGCTTGCACCGCTTCGTTATCACACCCTCTCATCCTCGCATACAGGTCCATGCCTCCCCTGCCCCATGATTGGATCAGGGTTTGCGATTTCCACGCATCACCGATGGTTTTAATGCCGTAGCGTTCCATTTTGAGCGAATACGCTTTTCCGACACCCGGAAATTCACCGATACCGATATCGCGAACAAACGGTTCAATCTCATCGCTATAAATGACACGAACCCCATAAGGTTTGGCGGCTGAGGTGGCAAGTTTTGCTATCCATTTGGAGCGGCTCGCTCCGATCGAGACCGGAAGTTTAAACTGCAACATTATCTGATGCTGGAGGTGTCGGATAAACTCGTAGGTATCCGCTTCATCAATCCACCCTCGCAAATCCCCGAACATCTCATCGATGCTGTATTGCTCCATCACCGGTACTACGGTAGAGAGGTACTCCATCAATTCATGGCTCATCGTATGATAGAGAAGATGGTTGGGAGGAAGGACAATGAGGTGAGGACAAAGTCTCAGTGCTTCGTGAACACTCATGGCCGTTTTGATACCGTAGCGACGAGCTTCATAGCTCGCCGTAGTGATAATGCCGCGTATCGTATCGCCGTCTCTAAAATAGTTACTGCTATCGTGCTCAGCATGAAACAGCGAGGGGACAAACGCCCCGGAATTGAGGGTCATCAGTTTTTTAGCGGGTACGGTTTTTTTGTCAAAAATAAAAGGATCGCCTCTCCCTCCGACCGCAACACATTTCCCCAGCAAAGAGGGGTTACGGACACGTTCACAAGAGGCGAAAAAACAGTCAAGATCTAAATGGATTATCATACATCGAAGAATATAACACCTTGAAAAATAATTGCCAATTTATGTCTATATGAAATGAAATATATCTCAAACTTCCCAGTATTTTTTACTGACGAGAAGTTTTTTAATTTGCGGAGCAATCTGCGGGTCGCTTTCTCCGACGCTCCACAGTTTTTTGCTCATCTGACGTATTGCATCCTTAAAATCATCCTCAATCAGTGCTAAAACTGCCGTCGAAAAATATCCGCTTAAGCGCTCTTTTTCTGCCATAAAACGATACTCTTCAGCAACATGCTCAAGAGTATCCATCGCGTACAAAGGGGTTATTGCTCCGCTCTCCAATTTTATCAAGAGCCATAATGCAATAAATTCTATGGAATAGCACTTTAGTATTTGTGTAGAAAAAGATTCAAACGTATCACAACCGCTTTGTTCATACTCATGGATAATAAGATCTATCACCGATCGGATATGTTCCAGAGGAACCATCTCAAAGAGTTCTCGTCCGACACTGATCCCTGCGGAGTGTTCGGCACCGAGATAGATCCGTGCCCCTTTGTCCGTATTGCCGAAATTATTGGTACGCAGCCCGATGAGCCCGATATCGCAATGCTGGTGTCTGCCGCACCCTTTTGCGCATCCTGAAATCCCTATTTGAATACGATGCTCACTGATTTTCTCCAAAGGGAGCAATTGCGCATCGTCTTTAATGTCCCAGAACGAGTAAGGGCAATATTGGCTCCCCGCACACGCTACGATAGTTTGACTCTTTTTGAGATGTTCAAAAGGAGAGAATGGCTGAGATAATCCGAGAATATAAAGATTGTGATCCGTACTTAATCGTACCTCGGCAGAGTGTGTCTCGGCAAAATCCGCAATAGCCATCAACTCTTCGGCACTGATACGCCCGAAATTGCTCTCATAGCAAAATGCATAACTGCCGTCTTTAAGCCGCTGATATTTCGAAAAAAGCCCTTTTTCCAGAACCAAATCGCCCGCTTTTTGCCAAGATTGCTTGTACTCGTGTGCGACATATTCCACAAAAGCTTCCATTCCGATCTCTTCGAGGAGGTGAAACAGGCGTGTTCGCGTTCGGGTAAATCGCAATCCATGCTTGTTGAATGCTTCGATAAAGGCTTTGAAAAAAGATACTACCTCATCGGGAAGCAAAAATATATCGGCACTGCGGGCGATCTCGGTATTTTTACCCCCCATATAGACATTAAACCCAAAAACACCCTCTCTCTTTGCCAATGCGAAATAGAGATCATTGGCAAAAAATGAGGTGACATTGGCACTGTTGCCCGAAATCCCTGTGGATATTCTACGCGGCAGCATACCGACAAGACGGGGAGTTTTGAGAAAATATTCCTGCATTTGCATTATCAGAGGATAGGTCTCGATCACACTCATACACCCTCGTCCATCATACACATCACTCACAATGTTGCGTACGTTATCGCCGAAAGTTTGCCATGTTGTAATCCCGATTTCGTTGATCTGTTTATATATCTGCAATACATTCTCGCAAGTTAGCCCATGCAATTGCAGACCGGCACGCGCGGTCAAAATAATTTCAAGCTCATTGCGCTTAGCAATGTCGGCAATGGCTCGCAGTTGAGCGATGGTAATCCGCCCTGCAGTTATACGTAAACGAAGGGTATACGCTTCCTCTTCGATAGGGGTGTTAAAAATACCGAAATCCTGTAAATAAAAGATGTCCCCTTCGCTGATACTGTTAAAGTCCAAAGTCTCTATTTGAGGATAATATTCGATAGGAGAGAGTGCAGCTTTATGGCGTTCACGTTTATTTAATTTTTTTTCCGTCATTTCCATATTGTACCCTGATGATTAGGTTGGTTTTTAATGTTTATGAGTTGAGTCAAACAGTACAGTGCTTTGAATCGAAGCTAGATGAAGGAGGTCATTTTTTTACCATACTGCTTGAATCAACCCCTGATAGGGGAAGATTATTTTATGGTTCGATAATTATAGAGGATTGTTAAATGAATTGCTTTGATATAGGTCAAACGTCTGAGGATTCGTGTGAGTGTACAGACTGCATCTCATTCTTTGATACGGGTTTTGAAAACAAATACCCTTGATAATGAATACCGCCGATAGATTGGAGGATTGTATGTTGTTCAGCCAATTCAACTCCTTCGGCTACGATCTCCAGCCCAAGTACTTCCGCCATCGTAATGATTGCCCGAACCAGCGCAGAAGCATGCGGATCATTTTCCATATTTCGGATAAACGACTGATCGATTTTTAACTCATCGAAAGGAAAACTGTTCAGATAGGATAATGACGAATACCCGGTTCCGAAATCATCAAGCGAAAAGGTAAATCCATGCGATTTAAGATGATACATAATGTCCTGAATTTTTTCAATATCATTGATCAGCAATGATTCGGTCACTTCCAAACGAAGGAGTGAAGGCGGGAGTGCGTATCTATTTACATTATCTAATAATACACTCGTAAACGATTCGTCCAAAAATTGTTTCGGACTGATATTGATCGACAGCGTCCATTTTTTTCGTATGGGATCATGACTCCACTCATGCAGTGTTCTGCACGCTTCGGCAATAATCCACTTACCTATTTCAGTGATAAAGCCGTTTTCTTCGACAATAGGGATAAATTCGGTGGGGGAGACGATCCCTCTTTCCGGGTGAAACCATCGGATGAGTGCTTCTGCTCCGCTTATCTCATTTTGATGGTTGTATTGAAACTGGTAAAAGAGTTGAAACTGGTTCTCTTCCAGTGCATTAAAGAGTGTTTTTTCGCACTCTAATTTTTTCAACATTTTTTGCTGAAGTGCGGAATCGAAGAAACGGAAAGTATGTTTTCCTGACTCTTTGGCACTATACATAGCCGTATCCGCCTGCGCTAAAATCTCATTCACGGTCTGTGTATAATTATCTAAAATAGCAATTCCGATGCTTCCGGTGACAAAGAAAAGCTCTTCGTGTATTTCGAACGGTTTTTGGAGAGAGAGGGATATTTTGCTGCCGATATCGGATGCGATTTTGAAAGCCTGCTCACGAGAAGGTCCTAAATCTTCAATCAAAATAACAAATTCATCCCCTCCTAAACGGGCTACAGTATCTTCAGCACGTATCGCTTCGAGGAGACGGTTTCCCGCTTCTTTCAGTAAGTCATCGCCTACCAAATGTCCTTTGGTATCGTTAACAATTTTAAAATTGTCCAAATCGATAAAAGCCACCATGCTGTAGGTTTTATTTCTTTCATTTTTTACGAGCGCATGTTCCAAACGTTCAAACAGCAATCTGCGATTGGGGAGCTGCGTCAGCGGATCGTAAAAAGCCAATCGATTGATACGCTCTTCGTTCTCTTTTTTAGCCGTTATATCGGAAAAAATTCCGACATAATGGGTAATGTTTCGATATTCGTCTCGAACGGCAGAGATACTTAGATATTCCGGATAAATTTCTCCGTTCTTACGGCGATTGTAGATTTCTCCGTTCCAAAACCCTTTGTTAATAAGTGAATCCCACATATCTTTATAAAACTGGCTATCGTTGAGTCCCGATTTTAAGAGTGCCGGTGTCAATCCTAAAACTTCCGATTCACTGTAGCCGCTGATCTTTTCAAAGGCAGGGTTCACCCGCATGATTTTTCCGTTTATATCGGCAACCAAAACTCCCTCATTGGAATCAAATACGACCGATGAGATTCGGAGCGTATTGATCATCGCAAACATTTGCTGGACTAAATAGATAGCCCCCAAAAGCATAAAAAATCCGTAACCGAAAGAGCCGACTAAAAAAATTTCATGCTTTAAGAGCGTTTTTTTCTCTAATCGGGACAGATCTTCTTCAAGCAGCTGATCAAATCTTTCATGCAGGGTTTTTAACTGATCGATATTGACAGTCATATGGTTAAACCATTTAGTAGCCCCCATCGAAAAATCACCGCTGAGGACTTGTTCATATATACGATGAGAATCTTGAAATAATGTATGGGAAAAATAGCTATTGTATAAATTTCGTTCGTTATTGGACGCTTTATCAATGAATGATTGTTTACAACTTTGATGGATAGCATGAACCGAAATTACTTTTTCATACATTCCCGGCTCAAATCGTTTGGCAGCAAAAATATTCGCAAGAGTTCCTCTCTCGATGGCTGCTTTTTCGGTACACTCCACCAGCAATGTATTGTCGTACAATCGCAATGCAATTTCACGAGTCGGTGCTAATTTGGCCGATAATGGGAGTAATCCTAAAAAATTGGCATTCAGTTCGGTATAAAAATCGATCTCTTCGGACGCACTGATTTCAAGGTTGAAGACCCGTTCACGGATATCGCCCAGTTGCTTTTGTTTCTCAATTGACATTTGAATCGATTGATGGAAAGTAGCCGGTAAAGAATAGCGACTTAACGTTCTCACTCTCTGAAGGAGTGCTAAAAACTTTTTATCACTGAGAAGCCGCTGTTTCTTCAACCTAGATTTAAACTCGATATCACCATTTGAGCCCAGATATGCGGCACTTAATCCCCGCTCTTTTTGAGATTCATGGACAAAATCACCTATACTTTGTGAAAATTGAATCAATGCGCGTGTTTGAGAATAGGAGCGTTTCGTCTCTTGATACGCTATCCATTCAATTCCTAAAATGTAAAAATTCCATATTCCGATGACAACTCCCAATGCGATTAAACCAATTCTGATATGAAATTTATTCATTATTTTTCCCTTCCACTCAATCGCTTGATTAAGTTATCCTCCGGTACGGTAAAAGGCACGTGAAGAGACTTCTACATTTTCAGTACCCCAAAAATTCTTTTCGGGTTTGTTAAACACCACATCCGATAGGATTTCGGTCGCTTTTTTAGTATTTCCGTCCCGTATCGCCTCTTTAATACTTTTCGCCCCCTCAAAGTACAAACATCCGATTAAATCGCCCTCAGCGCTCAGCCGTAGGCGATCACACGTCGCACAAAAATCATGTCGATGCGGCTCGATCGTTCCAAAACGATATCCATCAAGCGTTTCATACAGATCTGCCGGTCCGTTCACCTCTTTGTTAATCGGGATAAAAGGATAGGATTTGCCTAATGTATCGATAATTTCATCACTTCGAAGTCCTTTAAGCGCATTGCTTGCATGGGAGTTTTCCATGTATTCAATATATCGGATTTGTGCCCCCATCTCTTTTGCGTACGCAAATAAAGGGACAATTTCGTGGTCATTGATTCCCCGTAAAATCACGCTGTTAATCTTTACCGACAATCCCGCATCTACTGCCGCTCGGATACCCTCTTTCACCTGTTCCAATACATCTTTTTGAACGATATAATGGAGCGTTTCGCGTTCAAGTGAATCAAGAGAGATATTGACCCGTTTAAGTCCCGCAATTTTCAGTTTTTGAGCCAGCGCCGGCAATAAAAACCCGTTCGTTGTGAGTCCGATATCGACTTCGGGAGCATACGTATGAATCATCGCGATCAATTCATCGAGGTTTTCGCGCGTTGTCGGTTCTCCGCCGGTCAGTCGGATTTTTCGGATACCGTTGTCAATACCGATTTTAATAAAGGCAAAAAGCTCTTCATAGCTCAGCAGGTTCTCTTTAGGAACCCAGCTGAACGGTTTTTCGGCCATACAGTAACGACATCGAAAATTGCACCGTTCGGTAACGGATACCCGTAAATACGTTACTTCTCTACCAAAAGAATCTTGCAGCATGGTGTCACCCTTTATATTTCATTATGCCATTAGCGTTTGTAATGTTGATAATATCCTAGTGCCGTACCAAAATTACTTGATACAAATCAAGATATTACCCGTGTATGTGTGTTACTATTGATAATCTAACTATAAAAAAAGGCAATACAGAATGCTATTAACAGAGCGTCTTGACTTTTTCAAACAAAGCAATCCTGAATCATTGATCGCATTAAATCAGACAGCTAAGTACAAAGCGTATGGGGCATCCGAGATTCTAGTGTATGAAGAAGATGATTTGAACCGAGTCTATTTTTTAATAAAGGGCGAAGCTAAATTTTACAAAGTTGACCGATTTGACAGTGAAATATTTTTATATTCTTTATCGGACCAAACCTTATTAACCAATATAGGTTCTCTAAAATGTGATATCATCAGCTGTTTTAGTAATATAGAATTCATGGTTCCCAGTGAGGTTATCTCTTTTGATTTAAAACTTTTTAAAGATGTGGTCAAAAAAGAGAACCAGTTGCTCATCAATTTAGTAAACCTTTTATCCGATCAAAAGGAGATGGTGGATTGCATGATCAGTATGGGAATGGTGTATGATGTCACGGCAAAAGTAGCTAAAATGCTTTCTGATCATTTGGGACTTTATAACAGTTTAAAAAAACAGGAAATATCTTATCGTTTAAACATTCAACCCGCTACACTCTCACGTGTTTTGGCGAAATTTATCCGGTTGGGATTAATTTCTGAAGAAAACCAGAAAACAGTCGTATTAAAAAAAGAAGATTTATCTCACTATTTTAAGGAGGCACTCTGATGCAGTCCATATCCACTAAAGTTAGATGGATCGTAGTTATTTTATCTATTAATCTCATAACGATCATATTGGTCGATATTTGGTTGAATTCCAGTCAAAAACTGGATGCAAAAGTAATCAATACCGCCGGAAAACAAAGAATGCTGTCCCAGCGTACGGTGTTAGAACTGCATCGCCTTCTGGTGGATGAAGAAGGGGCATATGAACGGCTACAGATTGCCCGTGCGGAGTTTGATACCAATTTTAAACAGCTCAACATGGCAGCATCGGATTATCGCGGATTTTCAAATGATGAAATCGATAGAACAATGATGGAAGTTCATGCGCACTGGAATCGGATGGGGGGCTTGATAGACCGCTATTTGCAGGGAGATCACAACCTGTTCGATCTCAAAACCATTTATGACAGCGGAGATCAAACCTTATTATTAATGGATAAGGCCGTGAGCCAATACGAAGATGCAATGATGGGAAAAAGATTGTTAGCCCATCGTATTCAGATTTTTTTAGCGTTCATATCGTTTGGAATCATTCTCTATATGGCACGTACCACATTGGAAATTCAACGAAATTTTGACAAATTTTTGAATCATTCGCAAACGATCAGCGGTATAAAGAATTTAGAGTGTCAGGGAAATGAACTCGATGTCGCATGTTCGCATATTGAATATTTTTTACGGAATGTTGAAGAAGCGCTCCAAAGTGCAACCGAAGCGGTCGAAAAGAGTGAAGCTGCAACCGCTGTTTTGGTTGCTTCTACCCCTGAAGCCGAAGCCATCTTGGAACAAAATGAAGATGTCATGATCCAAGTCAGCGAAGAGCTGCATCAAACCTCAATGCGTCTTAAAAAGCTGAAAAACAACCTCGAAAAAGCCAATTCTATTCGAAGTGCCTCGTAGGCACTTCAATCCTTCTTTTTTCTTGACCTAAGTCAATATCTTTCTTTTTTAATTTCTTTATAATTGTTGAAGTGCATGAGTTATATCATAGCATCAAGGTAACGTACTGTATCCATTAATAACAATGGATAACATTGATTCCACTAAGGAGGCTTTTATGTCATTGGATAGAAGAGAGTTTTTAAAAAGTGCCGCTGCTGCATCGGCAGCGACAGCGATTGGAATGGCAGTTCCTGCCAAGGTCGAAGCGGCAGCGCTCCAGGGACAAGCAGGATGGCGTTGGGACAAAGCGGCCTGCCGCTTTTGCGGAACGGGATGCGGAATTATGATGGCTACCAAAGATGATCGCATCGTTGCGGTCAAAGGGGATCCATTGGCTCCGGTTAATCGTGGTCTTAACTGTATTAAGGGATATTTTAATGCAAAGATTATGTACGGAGCCGACCGTCTTACGCAACCGTTATTACGTATGAATGATAAAGGTCAGTTTGACAAAAAAGGGAAGTTCAAACCGGTTAGCTGGCAGCGTGCTTTTGATGAAATGGAAGTGCATATCAAAGCAGCCCTGAAAGAAAAAGGGCCAACCGGTATTGCAATGTTCAGCTCAGGTCAGCAAACAGCGATGGAAGGACATGCCGCACTCAAATTGATGAAAGCAGGTTTCCGTACCAACAACATCGACCCGAATGCACGTCTGTGTATGGCATCAGCCGTAACCGGATTTATGAACGTTTTCGGTGCTGATGAGCCATCAGGCTGTTATGAAGATATTGAACTCGCCGAAACAATCGTTGCTTTCGGATCGAACATGGCGGAGATGCACCCTATTCTCTGGTCGAGAGTCAGTGATCGTAAACTCAGTAACCCCGATAAAGTGCAAGTGGTTGTTCTCTCAACCTACAAACACCGCACGATGGACCTTGCCGATGTCGAAATCATCTTTAAACCGAATACCGACTTGGCAATCTGGAACTATATCGCCCGTGAAATTGTTTACAATCATCCCGAAGCGATGGACAAAGAGTTTTTGGATAAAAATATCGTCTTTGCAACGGGTCCTGTAGATATCGGATACGGTCTTCGAGAAGATATCAACCATCCGAAATACGGTAAAAAAGAGCTCGATACCGCAGCCAAACAAAAATCCAAAGTTCTTACCGCCGATGAGGGGGTCAGTCTCGGGTATTTAGGGTATAAAGCGGGTGATACGCTGGAGATGAAAAACAGCGGAGATGCGAATAAACACTGGAAAATCACGTTCGAAGAGTTTAAAAAAGGGCTTGCACCTTACACTCTCGATTATGTAGCCAAAGTTTCCAAAGGTGATTCGGATGAAAGTCTTGCCGATTACAAAGCAAAACTTCAAAAAATGGCCGATCTCTACATCGAGAAAAAACGTAAATGTTTGACCTTCTGGACTATGGGATTCAATCAGCATACACGTGGAACATGGGTGAATGAACAAGCCTATATGGTTCACTTCCTCCTTGGAAAACAAGCAAAACCGGGTAATGGAGCATTCTCACTCACCGGTCAGCCATCTGCATGCGGAACAGCGCGTGAAGTAGGAACATTTGCCCATCGTCTCCCTGCGGATATGGTGGTCATGAACCCTGCACACCGTAAAATGGCAGAGGGGATCTGGACAATTCCAGAGGGGACGATTAACCCTAAAATGGGATCGCACTTTACCCAAATCCACCGTGATCTCGAAGACGGTAAAGTAAAATTTGCCTGGGTCAGCGTCTGTAACCCGTATCAAGATACCGGTAATGCGGAACACTGGATTAAAGCGGCACGTACAATGGACAACTTCATTGTGACCTCTGACGGTTATCCGGGGATTTCGGCAAAAGTATCGGATTTGATTTTGCCAAGTGCTATGATGTATGAAAAGTGGGGAGCGTACGGTAATGCAGAACGTCGTACCCAGCATTGGAGACAGCAAGTGACTCCGATGGGGGATGCAATGTCCGATACGTGGCAGTTTGTTGAACTTTCCAAACGCTTTACGATCAAAGAGGTATGGGGAGCACAAAAAATTCCGGGACTCGATGGCGGATTGCCGGATGTGATGGGTAAAGCCAAAGCAATGGGTTATGATGAAAATGCAACCCTTTATGAAGTGCTATTTGCCAATAATCGTGCGAAAGCGTTCAAATGGCCGGATGCAGTAGGCAAAGGGTATCAAAACTCTGAAGTTGAAGGTGACAAACGTAATGTTGTCGGAAGCGATGGCAAAGTATTCAAAGGGTATGGCTTCTTCTTGCAAAAATACCTTTGGGAAGAGTATCGCAAATTCGGTGACGGACATGGACACGATTACGCCGATTTCGATACGTATCACCGTGTACGCGGTCTAAAATGGCCGGTTGTTGATGGCAAAGAGACGTTCTGGCGCTACAACGCGAAATACGATCCGTATGCGAAAAAAGCCGCTAACGGTGCCTTTGCGTTTTACGGTCATGCGTTCAAAGATATTCCAACCGGAAATCTGCAAGGGGTTACGAACAGTGCGAAAGTGAATTTGGACAACAAAGCCAAAATCTTCTTCCGCCCCTATATGGAGCCGACTGAAGTACCGGATACAAACTATGATATCTGGTTATGTACCGGTCGTGTACTCGAACATTGGCACAGCGGAACGATGACGATGCGTGTTCCTGAGCTTTATCGCGCCGTTCCTGAGGCGTTGTGTTATATGCACCCCGCAGATGCTGAAAAACGCGGTGTCAAACGAGGTGAAATGGTGTGGGTAGAATCACGCCGAGGAAAAGTAAAAGCACACGTTGAAACACGCGGCCGTAACCGTCCTCCAAAAGGACTTGTATTTGTGCCGTGGTTTGATGAAAAAGTATTTATTAATAAAGTATGTTTGGATCATACGTGCCCGATTTCCAAACAAGTTGACCATAAAAAATGTGCGGTCAAAATTTATAAAGCGTAACGATTATGAAAACTGAAACTCCTAATGATCGTCGCCGTTTTCTTCTCTCTATCGCTAGAGGGATCGGGCTTAGTGCGATGGGGGCTTTGGTCTGGAGTGCTTATGTGGGGGAAGTGAAAGCGGCACCTCTTGTTTTGCGTCCTCCGGGGGCATTGGATGAAGCGGAATTTATGCAAAAGTGTATCAAATGCGGTTTGTGTGTGGAAGCGTGTCCTTACGACACGCTGATCCTTGCACGTCCGGGAGATAATCTCCCGACTGGAACCCCTTATTTTACACCAAGAGCTGTCCCGTGTTATATGTGTACCGATATTCCGTGTGTTCCGGTGTGTCCAAGCGGTGCGCTTAATGAACCCTCAGTAACCAGCTATGTAAAAAACAAAGCGGTTTTGGAGATCAACAAAGCGCGCATGGGCTTGGCGGTGGTCGATGAGAATTCGTGCATCGCGACATGGGGAATTCAGTGTGATGCATGCTATCGAGCCTGTCCTCTTTTAGGTGAAGCGATTACCATCGAACACTCTAAAAATGATCGTACCGGCAAGCATGCATTTTTAAAACCTGTCGTTCATGCGGATCACTGTACGGGATGCGGGCTGTGCGAACATGCCTGTGTTACCGAGATCGCCGCGATCCATATTCTTCCCAGAGCTTTGGCTATGGGTAAAGTGGGAGACCACTATATCAAAGGGTGGGACAAAGCCGATGAAAAACGGCTAGAGGGAGCTTCCAATGAAGTGACCAAAACGAAAATCAGTGAAAAGAGCGCTCTCGATTCACTGAATGATGAAGGAGAGCTGTAATGAAAAACTATCGCTATCTACTCCTTCGTCGTTTAACGCAAATCTCGCTGTTGGTTCTTTACGTAGGAGCCAATGTGTGGGGATGGAAATTCCTTCAAGGCAATCTCAGCAGTTCCTCCGTGTTGGGAACACTCCCGCTGAGTGATCCTTATGCGGTGATGCAAATCGCCGTTACGGGGGCAAGCATAGGGATGGACATCTTGCTGGGTGCGCTGATTATAACGATCTTTTACGGAATCATCGGCGGACGCGCTTTTTGCAGCTGGGTTTGTCCTATCAATATTATTAGCGACAGTGCCGCATGGCTGCGTCGAGCATTAAAGTTTTCCGAAGTGCAAAAACGGTTTTATATGAGCCGATCGCTGCGCTATTGGATTTTGGCTCTGAGTTTAATCCTCTCTGCCCTTATGGGTGTAGCGGTATTTGAACTTATCAGTCCTATTTCGATGGCCCATCGTGGTCTTATCTTCGGTATGGGGATGGGCGGCGGTGCACTGATCGTAATCTTTTTATTTGATTTGCTGGTGCATGAAAACGGATGGTGCGGATACGTCTGCCCTCTGGGAGCAGTTCATTCATTAATCGGGAATTTTTCTCTGATTCGTGTGTGGCATGATGCGTCAAAATGTACTGACTGTCGCAGCTGTGTTACCGTATGCCCTGAAAAAGAGGTGCTTCATATGATTAATCACAGCAGCGAAAGTGTGCTTATGGGTGAGTGTACCAATTGTGGCAGATGCGTAGATGTCTGTCAAGAAAACGCGCTCGGATTTTCAATCCGATCTCAACTAAAACAACCAAAGGATGAGGAATGAAAGCAAAAAAACTAATCGGTAGCTTGGTCGCTGCTTCACTAATCATTAGCAGTGTTTACGCTGTTAATACAGATGTGGATGAAACACAATTGGGATTACGTAAAGTCGATATTTATACCGAAGATACAGCTGTCCCAAATGGTACGAATTACAATAAAGAGGCTCCGGGTACGTCAAAACGGTTTGATCGTGCATATACCAATGCACCGCCTATGATTCCCCATGATATTGATGACCTTGGGGAAATTGATAAAAACAACAACTCGTGTCTCGGGTGTCATATGCCTGAGATTGCCAAAGACATGGGAGCGACACCGATTCCTAAGAGTCACTTTACCAGTTTTAGACCGGCAATATCGGTCGATGATGATGATAATCTCAAAGCAGAAAGCGATGATCAAATCATTAAAAAAGATCTTCATGGGCAGCTATGGCAAGGGCGCTATAACTGTTCGGCATGCCACGCTCCTCAGACAAAAGGGGATTTAAAAGTGGCAAATACCTTTAAACCTGCCTATACAGACAAAAAAGGGCAAAAACATAAAAACAAATCGTATCTCCTTGATGAACTCGACATCGGCGTCAAAGTCGGAAACGGTTTGTAAAAATGGAACACGAAGCACGTCGGGGTTTTTTCGGCGCTATTGCCTCTCTCTTTAAAGAGGAAGCGCAGTATATCGTCCGTCCCCCGTACGTGATGGAAGGTGCGACATTTAACGAATGTCTTACGTGTGAGGCAATGTGTGTAAGCGCCTGCGAGGAAAAGATTCTTGTTCGCGATACGCAAGGAGTCCCTTTTGTGGATTTTAAAATTTCGGGATGCAGCGATTGCCATAAATGTTTGGATGCCTGTACCCCGAAAGTTCTTAGCGATCCGACGAAATTTATCCAAGGACATGCTAAGATCAGGATGTCGAACTGCATGTCGCATCAAGGGAGTATTTGTTTTTCGTGCAAAGAACCTTGTTTGGAAAATGCGATAGTGTTTAAAGGGATGTTGAATCCTATAATTCTTCCTGAAAAATGTACCGGTTGCGGCTATTGTATCGGCGTATGCCCAAGCGGAGCGATAGAGGTGGTAGCGTGAAAATTTTATCTCTCGTTTTTCTTTTTTTTGTTCAAGCAATTGCAGAGCTCATAACGCCTTCTGCAATACTTAAAACGGATGGTCTGATTAGTGATATGGTGGTGAGAGAGGGTAAAACTTATGCCTCTACCGATACCGGTGTCGTTAATGTATTCGATCTCGCTTCACGACGTAAACTCTCCTCCATATCCCTTCCGAGCGTAACTAGTGGTTCAGGAAAAATATTTTTGCCCAAAATCTATTCGGTGGATCATTTTGCGGGGGCAACCGTGATGGTTACGGAGAGCGGCGAATCGTCGTTTCGAAATGTCTATATTTGGCGTGAGAATAAATTGGTGATGCTAATCGGCAAGACGAGTGGATTGCTGATCAAAAAAGTTCGATTTGTGGATGCAAATCACCTTATTTTTGGACTCTCCGGCGATGCGATTATTCTGATGGATTTGGACAAACGCAAATCTCTCTACGAAGTACAAGCAGGCGGAGGGGTATTTGGAGATATGGCACTGAGCCCTAAGCGCTCACTTTTAGCCGTAGGAGATGAGAGCGGCGAGATTGTTCAAATCGAGACACGAAGCGGAAAAGTACTCAAAACGCTCAGCGGAATCAATCTCGATGCGATTAATCGTCTCGCATACCAAAATAATACGATCATCAGCGGCGGACATGACCGACGTGTAGGTGTGTATAAAGCGCATGGGAGTTATTTCATCGAAACAAACTTTTTTGTCTACGCCGTAGGGTTGAGCCCCTCAGCCTCCATTGGAGTGTATACGGACGGAGATGAAAATGAGTTACAGATATTTGAACTGGAAACTCAAAAAAAAATCGGACGACTCAAAGGCGGAGAGACCCTTTATGATACGCTTATCTTTTTGGATGAGCATACCCTGATAGGTTCAGGCGAAGAGAATAAAATTTACTACTGGAGAATACCGTGAATATTTCAAGCATAGTGGTGCAAACCAATCCAAAGTTTACCGATGAGGTGGTCGAGATTTTCAAAGCGGCCGATTTTTGTGACTACCATTTGCACGATGAAAAAGGTCGTATTATTGTCACTATTGAAGGCGAAGGTGTCGAAGAAGAGATTGCCAAGCTGGTAAAAATTCAAGAGATGGAACACGTTATTTCAGCTGATATGTCGTTTGCTTACAGCGAAGACGAACTCAATGCGGAGCGTGATAAACTGGAAGCTGTTGGCGGTGATTTACCCGAATGGCTAAATGATGAAAATGCAACGAAACGTGATATTAAATACAATGGGGATCTCAAGGATCGTTTTTAAACGCAGGCTGATACTCCAGAGATGATCGTTCCAAGCAGCGATAGATTTCTATAGGAGGTCAAGCAAAAGAAAGGTACTGCCTGGAAAGATCACCCCGAACGGGGCGAAGAAGTTATTTCGAGATGTGAGCGGCAAGAGCAGACATTTGAGCATCGTTAAGCGATGCAACCTGCCCTTTCATGATCGCCTTTGAAGCCGCACCGTAGGTACCGTCTTTATACCCTTTGAGGGCTGTTATGATCTCTGCTGAGCTCATATCTTTAATGATTTTACTTTTGCCTAATGCCGCTTTTTCACCTGTAGCACCGTGACAAGCTGCACATTTTTTATAAAGTACCGCACCCTCTTCAGCCGCATGAGCACTCACAAAACCTAAACCGATCAATACGCCAAATAACATCAAACCTTTTTTCATATGAAACTCCTATACATGATATAAAAAATTATATAACGTATCAAAATTAATAGCTTTGATCTAAGTCAATTTTAATATCGCAATGCGACGAAATGGGATAAAAGGTCTAAATCAATTGGACGAGACGGAGATTCAACCTTCCCTAATGTCTCTGTTCCCGCACGAAAAACCTGTACGTAAAAAGGTTTCTGATATCCCATAGCTTTCAGTTTGTTTGCCATTGTTATGATCTGACGTTCATTCAAAATATCAGGATGCAATGTTGTACGTACTTCAAAATCAACACCATGTGATTGCACCGTATCCAAACACTCCCAAAACCGTTTTTCAGACCCGCCGCCGCATATTCGGCTCATTTCAGAAGCCGGTGCTTTATAATCCAAAGCGACATAATCGAGCAGATTCTCTTCAAGCAGTTCTTTGACAACATCTGGACGCATACCGTTGGTATCGAGTTTCAGTTTGAAGCCTAACGCTTTAATCGAATGACAAAAAGGGATCAGATTTGGATACGTTGTGGCTTCGCCGCCACTGAGCACTATCCCTTCCAATAATCCACGCCGAGAAGATAAAAAGTTTAACGCTTTTTGTTCACTGATCGTCCCCCATCCTAAAACAATATCGGGATTGTAGCAGTATGTGCATCGCAGATTGCATCCTGCAAACCAAAAAATGGCGGCAGGAATGTCGGGATAGTCTAGAAGCGTAAAGCAGGTGATATCATAGAGCGGATGCATGGCGTTTCGAGGATTCTTGAAAGCATATACGCTCTTTATGTTCCCCTTTTTTACCGAGATTGAAACTCTCTACCGGTCGGTGATATCCCATCACTCTCGTATAGACCATACAACGGGTACGTTTTGCGGCATTCATTTCTAAAATTTCATGAGACTTCATTGGATTTCCTTGTGTTGGGTTTGATTGAGTATCTGTTCATCGCATTTGGGGCAAAATTCATGTTCGCCGTTCATATAACCATGTACCGGACAGATCGAAAATGTCGGTGTCACCGTGATATAGGGGAGGCGAAAATTCGTAATGACATTTTTGACCATCCGTCGACACGCTTCAGGCGAACTGAGCCGCTCGCTCATGTACAGATGCAAAACGGTTCCCCCTGTATAACGGCACTGGAGTTCATCTTGAAGCGTAAGGGCTTCAAACGGATCATCGGTAAACGAGACCGGAAGCTGTGAGCTGTTCGTATAATAGATATTTTCACCCTCGCCTGCTTGCAAAATCTCGGGATAACGTTTTTTATCTTCTTTGGCAAAACGGTATGTTGTCCCCTCCGCCGGCGTCGCTTCGAGATTGTAGAGATTACCGCTCTCTTCTTGGAAAAATCGCATTCGTTCACGCAGATAATCAAGTATGTTTTGGGTCATATCGATTCCCGATATTGTCGAAATATCTTCACTGTCTCCGGTGAAATTACGAACCATCTCGTTCATTCCGTTGACGCCGATCGTCGAAAAATGGTTACGAAAATCTTTGAGATAACGGGCCGTGTAGGGATAAAGACCTCGCGCAAACATATCCTGAACAAAATGGCGTTTTTTCTCCAGTGTTGAATAGGCAATCTCCAGCAACCGATCCAATGCACGGATCAGCCCCTCATAATCATTTTTATAGAGGTATCCCAAACGCGCCATATTGATGGTCACTACTCCGATACTGCCCGTCATCTCCGCACTGCCAAAAAGTCCATTCCCCCGTTTGAGCAGTTCTCGCAAATCAAGCTGTAAACGGCAGCACATACTCCGTACGGCTCCGGGTTTATACGCATGAGGATTTTCGACGACCTCTCCTGAGTCATTTCGGATGTACTGACTCCCGATAAAGTTTTGAAAATAGCTGGAACCGATTTTTGCCGTATTTTCGAACAGGATATCGGTATTTTCACCGTACCAGTCGAAATCTTCGGTAATGTTTACCGTGGGGATCGGAAAAGTGAATGGCTGTCCTCCGTTGTCCCCTTCGGTCATTACCTCATAAAATGCTCGGTTTATGATGTTCATTTCAGCCTGAAAATCGCCATACGTCAGCTCTTTGAGAATGCGTTTCCCTCGTTCGCGAAGCCGTCGCTGATGGTGCGCCGTTTCACTGATCTCTTCAAAAAGATGATGATCGCGATACGTCGGGAACTGATCGCGTAAATCTTCGGGAACGACCCAGTCGATCGTCACATTGGTAAACGGAGATTGACCCCAGCGTGCGGGGACATTGAGATTATAAACAAACCCCCGTATCGCTTTTTTGACTTCTGTTAAAGGCAAAGCATCGATAAATACATAGGGGGCGAGATAGGTATCAAACGAACTAAACGCTTGTGCTCCTGCCCATTCCGATTGCAATATCCCTAAAAAATTGGCCATTTGCCCCAACGCTTCACGCAGATGACGCGGAGGTGCACTCTCGACCCGCCCTCTTACACCGTTAAATCCCTCATTTAAAAGTGCCCGCAAACTCCATCCGGCACAATAACCCGTGAGGCAATCGAGATCATGGATATGGATATCACCGTTACGATGAGCCGCCCCCTCATACGGTGCGTAAACTTTATCAAGCCAAAAATTCGCAATCACTTTGCCCGCGAGGTTATTGACCAATCCCGCGTTAGAATATCCGGTATTGGCATTGGCATTTACCCGCCAGTCGGATTTGTGTATATACTCTTCAACACTCTGTGTACTGTTGACATAGGTGGTATCTTCGCCCAATCCTAAGATATGTTCCCGCTGCATTTTATGTAAAAATCGGTAGGTGATAAATGATTTCATTACCTCAAATTCACCTGATTTATGCAACTCCTCTTCGATTAAATCTTGTATTTTTTCAACTTCAATTATATTGTTATAGACAATCTGGAAGAGTACCGCAGTGATAACGTCTTCATTGACGGGTATTCGTACACTATCGTATGCTTTTCGAATCGCATCTTCAATTTTAAAAGGATAATAAAGTTCCGTCGAGCCGTCTCGTTTGATAACACGTTGTATCTTATTCATTCTTATAGCTCCTCATTATCTGATTGCATTTTTTGAAATATTTTTATGGAAGTTATTGTATTGAATTACGGAGAAGTTATCTTTGACTTGGGTCAATTTAGACCGAAAAGTGAAGTGCGAGGATGACGAGTCCTCGCGTAAAAAAGCTTAACATAAGGAGAATATTGAGGGCCCGAAGGCCCTGAGATAAAAAAAGATCGCTTAGAATTTCAAAGAGGCGATAAGACGGAAGAGCGCATTGTCGAGAGTTTTCACACCCGAAGCATTTTCTCTATCAAATTCCGTATAGATCGCGGTGAGATCGATGGGACCTGCTTTGGTACTGGCAACAACATCCCAAGCGGAATAGTCATTATCCTGAAGACTTGCACCGGCAACCGCTGCTGCAGTCCCGCCATTATTTCCGGTTTCCGCTTCACCGTAACTCGCAGCGAGAGTGACACCCGGAACCATTTTAGTCGATGCACCGATTTTCCATGCATCGGTATCGGGAGCAGCAACGATTTCACCGTCGAAGTAAACACTCGCAAGTCCGGTATACATCATTGTTTTATCCCCCGTTGCCACGTTTGAAAATCCAAGAGTACCGTCATTGACCGATGAGAATGCTCCATACACATTGACTCCTGCAACGTCTACAGCCGCTTTAAGCGCATACATCTCCGTACTGCGATCGGTAGTACCGCCGCCCAATGCAGAGTCCGGATTCATCCCGGCAAACTGTGCACCGAGAGTTACCATACCAAGAACCTTTGCATCGGCTTGCAACCAATACGCATCGGCGATTTGACCTACATTGTAATACCATGCTTGCACGGTTGTATTCGGGATGGATTTGTTAATGGCCGCTACGGCATACGCACCATCCGCTCCAAACGTACTAAATTCACCGTTATACGCGATAGTGGTTCCGCGACCGGTTGTCGGTTTCAATAATCCCACACCGTTATGCTTGCCGACCCATGCACCAACTAACGTCGTATCAGGAAGATCGTTGTTCAGCAATACTGCCGCTTCAAACGTATTTTCGGTAATGTTCCAGTTTTCGGTAAATGCCAATGGAGTAGAAAGCGCTTGGCGACCGATTTTAGCGGTCGTTTTACCTACGCTATAGGCCAAATAGAGCTCTTCTACCCATGACTGGTCATCAAGTTTAGCTGTTCCTACACTGTTGCCCTGCGCATCAAATTTAGTGGTAGAGACATCCCCGACGAGATTATTTTCCAAACCGAGTGTTGTAAGAGCTGAAGCTTTTACCCCTGCACTGAGATTTTGAAGCAAATCAGCGGTAGCTCCGACACTCAGTTTTACATTGGCCATAGAATTTACATCGTGATCAAAAAAATCAAGACCGTTGGTTGATTGACCGACCCCTTCTGTTTCAAACGTTTGATACCAAACTTTCGCCTCTCCGTTCACTTTTACGTTATCGATCGCGTATACGCTTGTTCCTAATGCCAAAACGGCAACTAGACTAAGTTTTCCTAATTTCATCTTACCATCCTTATGTTTTGTATAAGAGCACTCTATCATTTTTCAATACCCAATCAATTGACCCAGATCAAATCCATCTCTTGACATCGATCAATTCATCTACTGCTTCCTACCGATATAATCCCGATATTACTATCTGAAAGAGCTAAAAATGACACAATTTTCTATCTCACAACCCCAACAAAACAAGAGTTACTTTTTATCACAGCCGCATCAGCCGTTTTTCGTCTTCGGTCTTCTTTGGGCAATTGTATCCATACTGATTTTTAGCTTGTCGCACAAAGGGCTCGTTGTACTCCAGATCCCCGAAAATGAATTCCATCTCTATTCATTGGCGTTCATCGTATTTGCCCAAATCTTTCACGGCTTTTTATTTACAACCTTTCCACGTTTTTGTACAAGTATGGCAATCCCAAAAGAGGTCTACATCCGCATCGTTTGGCTCTATCAAATCGGATCCGTTCTTTTTTTCCTCTCTTCCTTGATTTGGGCTCCGATGGTATGGATATCGATGATCGTACTTTTATTTGCCAATTCGATGGCCGTCTATACACTGTATTGGATCTATAAAATCGGGCAATCTCCCCTCAAGCAAGATCCGTTTTGGATACTAATCGCCCATGCGATTGCAATCGGTGTCCATTTTATATGGATCATTGCCAATACCATAGAGTTCTTTATCGGTCCATTTAACTGGCTCTCTTTGCTCAGCCCGATACTGGTCAATTTCTTTTTTGTATTTCTTACTTTTAGCGTTGCACAGCGGATGATCCCTTTTTTCAGCCATTCTCAGGAGACAAAAACAAAATATTTTGTTGAAACCGTTTTTGCTGGTTTTGTTGTAAAAACACTTTTTGCCATGGTTGCTTTCGGTTTGGGCGAAGCATTGATCAGTTCTATCCTCGGACTCTATTTATTTCGTGAACTATTGCGATGGAAACTTCACCCTTTTAATTCACCGGCCATCCTTTGGATACTCCATCTCGCACTGTTTTGGCTTCCGAGTGCCCTTTTAATCGGAGCTTTTATCCAAATAATCGAAATACTTTATGATAGTAATTTTTTATTTGCAGGAACCCATTTGTTGGTGTTGGGATTTCTCACCACGATCCTGATCGGTTTTGGAACACGCGTCACATTAGGTCACTCAGGACAACCGCCTCATGCGGATATGATCGCTATTACCCTCTTTTGGTGGACACAAGTTCTTGTTCTCTCTCGTTTTGCGCTCTCAATCGATACCGCATTCGGAGGGACTCACGGATGGATATTTGATATAACAGCCTTCACATGGATTGTTTTATTTATTGCTTGGGGGATGCGGTACGCCAAAACATTGCTTTTCGGTAAAAAGGTATCAGGCTAAGCAAAGATAGATTACAATGTTCTGAATTCTCTCTTTTGGAGCAGACCTGTGCATTTCTCAAAAACTACCGAATACGCTATCCGTGTCCTCACCTACCTTTATCGCCATAACGAAGCTTCTCATTCAGTCAATATTCTCCACCAAGAACTGGGCCTTCCCTATAAATACCTCACAAAGATGGTTACCGATCTCGTAAAAAAAGGGCTTGTCCACTCTGCCAGAGGACGAGAGGGAGGGATAAGTCTCGCTAAAAAAGCCGATGAAATCCGTATGTGCGACATCCTCGAAGCGATCGGAGAACCCCTAGAACATGATCGGTGTATTTTGGGATTTGAGAAATGCGACGCTTCGAATCCATGTGCCCTCCACGATCAGTGGGCCATGCCGAAAGAGATGATCGAAACCATGCTAACGACCACTACTCTCGCCTCTTTGATCAATAACAAAGAGACAAAATTATAATTTTTCTACCGATGAGTCCTATGCTGTTTTGGTAAAATGGAGAGAAATCAATTTTTCAAGCACCGCTAAAACATCCTCCTCATCACTGAGCGATTCGACAATCGAATGGATACACGCTTGGTAAGGATCAAACCCGTGAGCAATCAATTTTCCGGCATAGATGAGCAAACGTGTCGATACCGCCTCTTGAATATCGCTGTCGCTGAGTTGACGAATTTCACCCGCAATAGCAACCAGCTTTTGGGCTATCGCTTCCTCCACACCACTCTCTTTAAGGAGAATTTGTTTCTCTATTTCCGGTGCAGGATAATCAAAACTGAGGGAAATAAAGCGTTGTTTGGTGCTGGGTTTCATCCCTTTTAAGACATTTTGATACCCCGGATTATAAGAAACGACCAGCATAAAATCAGGATGGGCGGCAATCACTTCACCGGTACGATCTATCGGCAGAACACGACGATAATCGGCGAGGGAGTGCAACACCACCGTCGTGTCTTTACGGGCTTCGATAATCTCGTCCAGATAGCAGATACCGCCGTTGCGCACCGCCTTCGTCAAGGGTCCGTCTTGCCAATACGTCCCGTTTTCATCTATCAGATGACGTCCTACCAAATCGGCGGCGCTGAGATCATCATGGCACACCACTGTGTAAACCTCCCGTCCCAGTTCTTCTCCCATCGCTTCGATAAATCGCGTTTTACCGCAGCCCGTCGGCCCTTTGATCAACACGGGGAGATTCATCCCCGCAGCGGCTTTGAAAAGCTCGATTTCATTGCTTTGCGGCACGTAGTACATTTTAGACATAATTTTATTCCTTTTATTTGGTCAAATTCATATAGATTTCGGGTAACACTTTGGGGAGTTTTTTGGCATCGCGAATCACGGCATACGAATTTCTCCCGAACAGATAGGGGAGGTACTCTTTCGCATCGATATCGATCGTGATACAAAACGGCGTGATCCCTTTTTGTTTCACCTCTTCGATCGCTTTTTTCGTATCTTCGATCCCGTAACGTCCATCGTAGCGATCGACATCATTGGGTTTTCCGTCACTGAGAATCAACAGAAGCTTGTTAGCACTGTGCTGTTTCTCTAAAATCTTGGCACTCTCCCGTATCCCTGCACCGAGCCGTGTGTAATACCCCGGTTTAATGGCATGAATCCGACCGCGAACGTTGTCGCTGTAGCTCTCTTTGAAATTTTTAATGATGTGAAAGTTGACCTTCGTATTTTTGATCGATGAAAACGTATAGATGGCAAACCGATCTTGCAGACGGTGCAGCGATTCGGAGAACACCATCAGGGCATCTTGTATCATGTCGATAACCCGTATCTCTTGCGTGATCCCCGCTTCCGTGGAGAGGGAAACATCCGCCAAGATCAGAGTAGACATATCCCTCATCTTTCT
>NZ_MIBT01000017.1:0-8458 GCF_001829605.1 Sulfuricurvum sp. RIFCSPLOWO2_12_FULL_43_24
AATTTGAGGTAAGATACTTTTTGGAATCAACGAAAAATGAGGTGTTAGCGGAAAACTAATGTGTCTATAAAACGGGGGTCATTCCAAGGCATCATGTTAGGTGGAATCATTTTGCTTCTCAAAGATAGTAAAACAGTTGAAGAATTTGATGAAATAGATGATTTTGATAGAATATTTTTTGTGTCTGAATTAACTGAATTTCTCTCAAAAATTATTGATTTAAGAAATGATCATGCCCATATAAAAGCCATGTCTTTAGAAAAGTTTAATGAGCTTTACAATACTTTGTTTGATCATGAGAATATTGAAGAGACCAAACTTTTTAAGTTATTGGAGTTTAAAAAAATAATTGTAGAGTATATTAAGAACCATTAGATCAAAAATAGAGCTTCTCTAAAATTTGGGAGCGTTCTGAGATCGGCGTATTGAACTTAAATTCCGCCTCTTTGAGATAGTAAGGGAAGTGCTCGTTACTTACCCCTTTAAAACCAGTAATAAACTGTTCAAAATAGTGCCAAAACTTCTCAATAACATTGTCATGTTCGGATATTTTGATGATTTTGCTGGTTCGCATGAATTTGGAAAACTCTTTATAATAGAGTCCTTCGAGATTATCTTCTAAAAACTGTTGTTTGAATATCCCCAGCGAGGGCATGAGAAGGGTGTAAACCCTCTTTCCGTAACCGAATGTCAGAAAATTATGGGAATCGAAAATAGCGGTTTTGTCACGCCGCTTGGATTTCTCAATATAGAGGTACTCTTCGTATTGTGTCTCTTCATTTCGATGAAGATGGTACTCGGCTTCGCAGTATTCAGCACTTAGGTGTCGAAATTTTTGATAATAATTCAAAACAGTAGCGTAACTCAGATTCAGAGATATCGATGCCGAGAGGGCATTTTCTTCGTCGCAGAATAATTTAATCAGATTTTTTATTTGATTGACGCGTGTCGGGCTGTATTTTTTTTTGCAT
This sequence comes from Sulfuricurvum sp. RIFCSPLOWO2_12_FULL_43_24, assembly GCF_001829605.1. Lineage (NCBI taxonomy): Bacteria > Pseudomonadati > Campylobacterota > Epsilonproteobacteria > Campylobacterales > Sulfurimonadaceae > Sulfuricurvum > Sulfuricurvum sp. RIFCSPLOWO2_12_FULL_43_24. Next base: position 972 of record NZ_MIBT01000017.1, read on the forward strand.
TTAGAGCATTTAACCATTCCATCGGCGAGATGATAGAGTGTGTGATTACAATGGATACAGTGACGAAATTCTTTCATGAGGGATATTGTAGCGCAACAACATCAGTGAAGAAAGTATCCTCCGTTAATATTGTTATTATTGGATTAAATTATTTTTTTACTCTATATGATAAACTTTGTGTATTAGCTAAATAGAGGGGTTTTTTATGAAGAGCAAAATTATAAGTGCATTCGTGTGTATGTCATTGGGGGCAGGGACTGCCGTGTCTGCAATGGGAGATGAACATCATAATCACGCTTCCGCATCAACGGTGAGTGAACAAACGATTCATGCGAGCGGGACAATAAAGCAGATTTCCCAAAATCATGAAACTCTCCGTATTTTTCACGATCCGATTCCAGAGCTGAAATGGCCTTCGATGAACATGCAATTCGAGGTTGTCAATCCTGAACTGACCCATTCAGTAGAAGTGGGTGATCGTGTGAATTTTGAGTTTGTTCAAAAAGAGGGGAAATATATTATTGTAAAGATGGCTAAATGAACCGTATTATCCTCTTTGTCATGATTGGAATAATGGGTTATGCCGCCGAGGTCACGGTGTCGACACCTTCCTCTGCGGATGCATTGAGCGGTAAAAGTGTTTATACCCCTCCCTCTGCTTCGATTGACGTAGTCGAAGAGGGGTGCGTTCAAAAAGAGGATCAGAATGCGACAGGGCATGGAGGCGCGAAATGGTAGGCAAAACACTCACAGCATCGATAGCGGCATTGGTCATTATTTCGGGATGTTCTACCATTTCCCAAAAAGAAGCGTTCGAGTCGGTGAATCAGCTCACAAGTGAGCAGGGGGGCAAAAATCTTCAATGGATCAAAACACCTCAAGAAGCAGCAAGTGTCGATGAGAGTGTAAAAGCACTTCTTTCAAAGCCGTTGACACAGGAAAATGCGGTTCGTATCATGCTGATTAATAACCGCGCATTGCAGCAAACCTACGAAAATATCGGTATCGCTCAGAGCGAGTTGGTGGAAGCAGGGCTTATGCGCAATCCTCTTTTGGGCTACAGTATCGGACGCAGTAACGGGGTAACTACCTCGACTCTGAGTGTAGAGGTAGCCTTTTTAGACCTTCTTTGGATCCCTCTGCGGCGTGAACTAGGCCACTTAGCCCTCGAAGAGACTACTCTCAGTGTCGGAGACACCGTGTTGCGCAGTGCTAGAGATGCAAAGAAGAGCTACATTGATGCCCGTTTGGCTGAAGAAAAAGGTGCGCTCAATCGTTCGATTCTCAAATCCCATGAAGCTTCACTCCAGCTTGCGGTTCGTCAATATACGGCAGGTAATCTTTCCAAACGGGATATGCTCAAAGTTCAAGAGAGCTATGAGCGTGAGCGTATCGAATCGATCAAGCTCGCTCGTGACAATGCGGCAGCACGCGAAGCCTTAAATAAGATTCTCGGGCTTTATGGTTCGCAAACCCATTATACATTGAGTACAGAACCACTAACGCGTATGGAGCCTGCCGTTTCAGAATCGGGATTGGAAAAATGTGCCATCGTCAATCGTCTCGATATGCGCAGTGCGATAAAATCGGTCGATTATGCCGCACTGCAGGCGGGATACAGTGAAAATACACGCCTCCTCGATGAGCTGGAACTCTCAGTAGAGAGTGAAAAAACAACGGGTGAAAAACGGTTTAATACCTTTGGAATAAAACTTCCCATCCCGCTTTTTGATTTTGGACAAGCTCGGGTGAGTAAGACGCAGGCGGTCTACAATCAAAATGTCCATCGCCTGTATGAAACAGCCGTTAATATCCGCTCAGAAGTGCGTGAGGGGTATGCACACCTTCGATATACATTTGATATAGCGCGCTCATACGATGAGGTGGTTGTGAAGAATAATCAGCAGATTTTAGAAGAGACACAGCTTTTCTATAACGGTATGCTGGACGGTATTTACGAGCTGCTCGAAGATCAACGGCGCTTAGGTGAGGCAAAAATGGAAGCGCTCGATGCGTTGGGAGATTACCAAAAAGCACAAGCCGATTTGGAATATACGATAGGGGGAAAACTCTAATGGGACACGATAGACGCGATTTTTTGGGTTTGGGTGCGGCATTGATCGCCTCTGCGGCACTCGGTTCAAAAGCCGAAGCTTCCGAACATGATCATGCCGGACATGAAAGCAAAAAGCGCCAACTCACGCTCGTTAAAAATCCTAAACGGGTTCTTTCACCTGCTACCCTCATTACCCCTCAAGAGGGGAAAAATTACAATCCGGTGGTAACACTCAACGGCTGGAGTCTCCCTTATGAAATGAAAGAGGGGATCAAAGAGTTTCGTATTATCGCTGAACCTGTTGTCCGCGAGTTTGCCCCGGGGATGGTAGTGAACTGCTGGGGCTACAACGGTACCTCTCCGGGACCTACGATCGAAGCAGTTGAGGGGGATCGCGTACGGCTGATCGTGACGAACAAGCTTCCCGAACATACCACGATCCATTGGCACGGTCTTATACTCCCTAACGGGATGGACGGGGTTGGGGGATTGACGCAGGTACAGATCGCACCGGGCGAGACCTATGTGTATGAATTTACCCTTCGTCAAAGCGGGACGTTTATGTATCACCCGCACGCCGATGAGATGGTGCAGATGGCGATGGGGTGTATGGGGATGTTTATCGTTCACCCAAAAGCGCCGAAAGCGCATAAAGTAGATCGGGATTTTTGTTTTCTCCTTGCCAGCTACGATGTGGCACCGGGAACCTATACTCCGAATCCATCGACCATGACCGAGTTTAATATCTGGAGTTTTAACAGCCGTGTCTTTCCGGGGATCGATTCAATGAATGTGCGGGTGGGAGATCGTGTACGTATCCGTGTGGGGAATCTGACAATGACGAACCATCCGATTCATATGCACGGACATCCGTTTGAAGTGACGTGCACCGATGGAGGGTGGGTTCCCAAAAGTGCTCGGTGGCCTGAAGTCACCATCGATATCGGTGTCGGGCAAGTGAGAGCTTTTGAATTTGTTGCCACCGAAGAGGGAGACTGGTCGTTGCATTGCCATAAGTCGCATCATACGATGGGACCGATGGGGCACAGCGTTCCTAATATGATCGGAGTCAAGCAAGATGATCTCACCGAAAAAATCAGTGATTTAATGCCCGATTACATGTACATGCCGATGGGTAAAAACGGGATGGCGGAGATGCAGGATATGGTTGAGATGGGGATGAAAATTCCGGAGAATACGTTGCCGATGATGACCGGCAAAGGGCCGTTTGGTCCCATCGAGATGGGGGGGATGTTTACCCTCGTGAAAGTACGTAAAAATCAGCCCAAAGGTGATTACTCTGATCCGGGCTGGTATGAGCATCCCAACGGAACCGTTGCAAAAAAAATGAACTAGGAGTTTAAAATGAAATATTTTAAACATATGACAATGATTTTGTTTTCCGTCGGGGTGATCGTTCCCTCTTCAGTTTTTGCTCATGGGGGTAATACTGAAATAAAACATAAAGAAATGGATTCAAATCAGACATTACACGCCTATAAAATTATTAATAACGAATACGTTAAAAGCATAAAACCTATTTTTGAAAAAAAATGTTTTGATTGCCATGGAAATATAACAAAATTTCCTTGGTATTATAAGGTTCCCGGTGTTAAACAGATGGTTGATTATGATATCAAAGAAGGCAAAAAGCATCTAGATATGAGTAAAGACTTTCCCTTTATTTCGCATGTAACACCGTTAAAAGATTTAGAAGGTATTAAAGAAGTGAGCATTGAGGGTGATATGCCGCCACTTCGTTATGTTCTCGGACATTGGGATTCCCGTTTAACTGAAAGGGAGAAACAAAGTATTCTTACCTGGAGCAAAGCGTCCATACAAATGCTAAAAGGAGTCCCTCATAAATGAGCCTATTTATGAGATAACCCGATGCCTGCCAGTCAATTTGACGTTTTTTTCAATAAGCGAAAAAATATGCTATAGTATTTGAAAATATTTAGTATTAGAGAAACAGTGTACTGCGAGATCGATTAAAGAGGAAAGGAAAGAAAAATGACAAAGCGTACATTTTTTTTTCGTCGTGTTTTAGCTGGATTTTTTGTAGGAGTCAGTGTCCCCTTTTTAGTCTCTCCGGTGCAGGGTGCCCAAGCACCTGAACTGCTCGCACAAAACGATTTATTGCAAATGTCGATCGAAGATCTGACCAACCTTGAAGTGACGACAGCCTCGAAATTTTCTCAGAAAATAGCTGAAGCCCCCGCTTCCGTAACGGTGATTACAGAGGATGAGATCAAGATATACGGCTATCGGAATTTAGCGGATATCCTCTCGGGGGTACGAGGACTCTACACAACGAACGATCGTAACTACGAGTATGCCGGAGTTCGGGGGTTCAACCGTCCCGGTGATTACAACAGCCGGATATTACTGCTGGTAGACGGCACCCGCATTAACGATGCCGATTACGATACGGCGTCGATCGGGCAAGAGTTTTTTCTCGATATCGATTTGATCAAGAGGATCGAGATTATCCGTGGACCGGGCTCATCCATATATGGCAGTAACGCTTTTTTCGGTGTGATCAATATCATTACGAAAAGCGGCAGCGATTATAAAGGGGGCGAGCTCTCAGCCAGCATAGGGAGTTTCGGGACGACAGGTGCTCGGGGTACCTATGCTCAGGTATTGCAAAACGGCACCGATGTACTTCTTTCGGCGAGCTACGACGAGAGTCGGGGGCAGAACTTCTTTTTCCCGGAATTTAATGATCCCTCCACCAACAACGGGATGGCTCAAGATCTTGACAGCGATCGGGCGAAGCGTTTTTACGGAAAAGTCTCTTTTGGGGAACTGACGATGAGCGCAGGCTATTCCGAGCGGGTCAAAAAAGTTCCGACCGCATCGTTTGAGAGTATTTTCAACGATCCGCGTACTCAGACGACCGATTCGGAAGGTATCGTAAGTCTAGCGTATACAAAAGCCCTCAGTGACAAACTGGAACTCTCCGGAAAAGTTTTTGCCGGAGGATACTATTACAAAGGGACATTCCCGTACGATCAGCCTCCTGTTACGATTAATCAGGACGATGCATTCTCCGAATGGGCGGGGGCAGAAGCCAAGGCGCTGCTCCGTTTGGAAGGACACACCATTATCGTGGGGGGAGAGTATCAAAAAAATCTTCACCAAAACATGAAAAACTACGATGAAGATCCGGCAGCGCTCTATAACGATCTTAAAATGAGCAGCGACCGAAAAGCGCTCTATTTTCAAGATGAGATCACCCTCTCTGAGCGGTTGATACTCAATGCAGGTATACGCTATGATGCATTTTCGACCGTGGGAGAGACGATCAACCCTCGTTTAGCCCTCATCTATGCACTGCAACCGGAAACAGTGCTGAAACTCCTCTACGGAAGTGCCTTTCGCGCCCCAAACACCTATGAAATGTACTCCAGCGGTTTTTCTACTAAGGCAAATCATGCTCTTCAGCCGGAGGAGATTAAAACCTATGAAGCGATCATCGAACATCATCCTCAGAACAATCTGCGACTCTCTGCTTCTCTCTATCGCAACGATATCAACAATCTGATCAATCAGGTTATTGACCCGTCGGACGGGTTTAGCGTTTTTCAAAATATCGGGCAAGTACAGACTATCGGAGCGGAGGTAGAGGCGGAGAAAGTCTGGAGCAATCAAAACCGGCTGCGTGTCAGCTATACTTGGCAAAAAACGATCGATCAAATAACAAATCAGGAGCTGGAAAACTCCCCTCGTAATCTGGCCGCGCTTCAGTATGCGATTCCTCTGTTTGATGAAGCACTTCAGAGCGGGATACGGTTGCAGTATGTCGGCAGTCGCAAAACGCTCGGAGGTTCAAGGGTGGGAGGCTATACCCTTGCTCATGCGAATTTTTTAACCCATGAGCTGGCAAAAGGGACAGAATTTGCAGTCGGAGTTTACAATCTTTTCGACCATCGTTATGCCGATCCTGGCCGTCCTGAACACCAAGAAGATACCATTACTCAAGACGGGCGGAGCGTCAGAGTAAAATTGACATACCGATTTTAAGGATGCAGTTGATCTATCGAGTCTTTTTTCTTTTTACGTGGCTTCTCGCCGTTTCGGGTTATTTACAAGCATCGGTGTATGAGGAAAACCAAGTCAAGGCTGCGTTTCTTTACAATTTTCCTAAATTTATCGAGTTGCCAGGAGAGAATACTTTGACACTGTGTATCGTTGGTGAGGATTCGTTCGGTGATGCGATGGCCGCACTGAATGGGCAAGTAACAGCCGGTAAGCGGCTTGTGGTTAAGCGTGTCAATTCTGTTAATGAAATCCCTTCCTGTCAGATCCTTTATCTCTCTTCCCTCGAGAAAAACAAACTTGAACCCATTATGCGATACGCTAGAAACAAACCGATTCTTACCGTCGGCGATACGTCGGAATATTCGAATCAAGGGGTAATCATCAATTTTTATTTAGAGAACAATCGAGTCAAAATCGAGATCAATATGGATGCGGCAGAGCAGTCCAAACTCAAAATCAGTTCCAAACTTCTTAAAATCGCAAGGATCATTCGTAATGGGCAATAAACGGCAGGGATTTCTTCTGAAATATTCCATTAAAACTAAGCTGATTTTGATCGGCGTGGTGATTTCAGTCTTTGGGCTCATTGTTCTTGGCCTCACAATGGCGATTATGGAAGTGAGTATCGAAAAACAGAAGATACTCAAAGAACTTAATATTCAGGCAAAAATTATCGGAGACAATTCCACTGCTTCGTTGATATTCAACGATCCGAAAAGTGCCGGAGAGACCCTCTCCGCACTCAAAGCCAATAAAAACATCGATTACTGCGAATTGTACACGAAGGAGGGGGTAGCGTTTGCAAGCTACAAATATCGTGATCGACACAACCATCCGCTCATCCCTTTTTCAAAAATTGAGTCCAATCATTTCGGACTCAATCATGTCTCTGTGTATCAGGAAATTATTCTCGACGGCGATGTGGTGGGAGGGATATACATCCAGTCCAATCTTGATGAAATGTACAGCAATCTCTCGTATTACGCCCTCTTTTTGCTCATAGGGCTTTTAATTGCCCTTTTTCTGTCGTATGTTCTATCCAAAAAACTGCAAAAAAAGATTACCGAACCGATCATTCAAATGGTCGATATGATGCAAATGGTTTCGGAAGAAAAAAACTATGCCATCCGTACCCCTGTCATCAGCAATGACGAGCTAGGATTGCTGGCAGAAGGATTCAACGAGATGCTTTCTCAAATCCAGATGAGAGACAGCACTCTTGAAGAACATCGGCAAAATCTGCAGATACTGGTCGATCAACGGACCGGCGAACTCCATAAAATAACCGATAGACTCGTTTTGCATTTTCAGCAGCTCCCTTTTGCCGTTATCGAATGGGATATGGATTTCAGGGTCATCGATTGGAACCCGGCGGCTGAAAAAA
>NZ_MIBT01000017.1:8478-8895 GCF_001829605.1 Sulfuricurvum sp. RIFCSPLOWO2_12_FULL_43_24
TGACGAGCTACTTCTCCCTCCCTCCAGTAAAGCATCAAAAATATGGTCTGCTCTCTTAAGCGGTAATGGTGGAGAATACAGTTTGAATGAGAATCAGACTAAAGAGAGAAAAATAATTTTATGTGAATGGCACAATACGCGGCTGGTTGATGAAAATAATCAAATAGTCGGTATTGCTTCCGTTGCGGAAGATGTCACGGAAAAAAAACAATTTGAACAAAAAATTGAATATCTGGCGTATTACGATGAATTAACCGGATTACCCAACCGTGCACTGTTTAAAAATCACTTGGAGACGGAATGCCATAGGGCAGATAGAAGCCACAATATTGTCGGTATTGTTTTTATGGATCTTGATTTCTTTAAAACCGTGAACGATACGTTGGGACACGGTGTGGGTGATATTCTTTTGCAAGC
>NZ_MIBT01000018.1:0-13864 GCF_001829605.1 Sulfuricurvum sp. RIFCSPLOWO2_12_FULL_43_24
AAGAACTACCGCATCGGAACCCTTCGTCAACATCTTCACTTCACCCACAAAACCGTCCGTGAAGAGTGTGCATCGGTTCTCACAGGGGATATGGAGCACGAAGTCTATCGGGTCGAAAAAATCCTCTTCGGTCTGGGATTTACACAAGACGATTTGGAGAAAGACCCTCTCAGTTTTTCAGGGGGGTATCAAATCCGTCTCAACCTCGTCAAACTCCTCGTCACCGAACCCAATCTGTTATTGCTCGATGAGCCGACCAACTACCTCGACATCGTCTCTCTGCGCTGGCTGGCAAGCTTTATCCGAGCTTTTGAGGGTGAAGTGATCCTCATCACCCATGATCGCGATTTTATGGACTCGGTCAGTACCCATACGATGGGATTACGTCGTAGAACTATCTCTATCATCAAAGGCAATAGCCATAAATATTATGAGATGATGGAGAGCGAAGATGAACTCTACGTCAAAACTAAAATCAATCACGATAAAAAACGTGAAGAACTTATCGATTTTGTCGCCCGAAACAAAGCCCGTGCTTCCACGGCGGTCATGGCACAGTCTAAACAAAAAGAGCTGGACAAGATGGGAGTTATGGAATCACTCGAAGGGGAAAAAGATCTCTCTTTTTCCTTCTCGTATAAACCTACCCCCGCCAAAATCATTATGCAGGTGAAAGATCTCTCCTTCGGATACAGTGCCGATGAGCTCCTCTTCCATAATCTCTCATTTAATATGGAGAGTAAAAAATGCCTCGCTATCATCGGGAAAAACGGTAAAGGTAAATCAACCCTCCTCAACACCCTCGCAGGGGTTTTAACGCCCAACGGTGAAATCACTTCCCACCCTTCCACCGCCATCGCCCACTTCGGTCAAACGAACATCGACCGCCTCGATAAAAACCGCACCATCACTGAAGAGATCCAAAGTGCCGACAATACGCTTCAAAATGTCCGTATTAGAGGTATCTGCGGAACCATGATGTTCAGCGGCGACGATGCCGATAAAAAAATATCTATCCTCTCGGGGGGAGAGCGCAGCCGTGTCATGCTGGGGAAAATCATCGCCACCCCTGCCAACCTCCTCTTCCTCGATGAGCCGACCAACCACCTCGATATGCAGTCTATCGATTCACTCTGTGACGCGCTCAAACGGTTTGAAGGCTCTGTCGTCATTGTCACCCACTCCGAAATGCTATTGCGTGAGTTAGCCGATCAACTTATCATCTTTCGTGAGGGAAATGCAGAGTTTTTCGACGGTGGATACGATGACTTCTTGGAGAAGATCGGATGGGATGAAGAAATATCTGATGCTCCCAAACCAGTCAAAGTGACTGCGAATGTCAATAAGAAAGAGCAAAAACAGCAGCGTGCCGAACTGATCCAAGAGCGCTCCCGATTGCTGAACCCACTCAAAAAAGAGATCGACTACTGCGAAAATACAATTATGACCCTAGAGGAGAAGGTGAAAACGGCTCACGAACAGCTGATCGTCTACTCCAATCAAGGGGAAAGCGCTAAACTCATGGAACTCTCCAAACAGGTTGCCTCGGATGAAAAGATGATCGAAGAGCTGTTCGAGAGGCTCGAAATTGCCAGTGATGACTTTGAACGAATCACCAAAGAGACCGATGAAAAACTCGAAGCCCTCTAAGGTTCGTCTGGACAAACTCCTCGGCTCGCTTGGGTATTGCGTGCGCAAAGAGGTTGCCGCTCTTCTACGTGAGGGTATCATCACCCACACCGAAAATCTTCCCCTAAAAAGTGATACCAAAGTCTCGCATAACGAAATCCTCTTTGAGAACGAGCTGCTCGATCCTCCTACTGGGATGGTGATTTTAATGCACAAACCTATAGGATTCGTCTGCTCCCACGATGATGGCGAGGGTAAGCTCGTCTATGATCTCCTCCCGCCGCGTTGGAGAATGCGCGACCCGAAAATCTCCACGATCGGGCGGCTCGACAAAGAGACAAGCGGACTACTGCTCCTCACCGACGACGGACAACTCCTCCACCGCCTCACCTCTCCGCGTCACCATGTTTCCAAACTCTACGAAGCGACTCTTGATCGACCACTCCGAGGTGACGAAGCAGAGATTTTCGCGTCTGGAACGCTGATGCTGAACGGTGAAAAAAGCCCCTGCCTACCCGCTAAATTGAAAATCATTGATGAGACTCATGTGACACTAGAGATCACCGAAGGACGTTACCATCAGGTACGGCGAATGTTTGCAGCGGTAGGGAATCATGTCACTGCACTGCATCGCTCTAGCTTCGGGGATTTGAGGCTTTGGGATTTAAAAGAGGGGGAGTATCGGTTACTTGACCTAGAGGAAATGGCAAACTAATCCGTCATTCCCGACTTGATCGGGAATCTAGCTTTTTTAAATAATTCATGGTATATCTTTTATACATATATCCACAAATCTATTTCCATAGTTTGTAAATTTTAATGTATAATTTGTCCTACTTTTAAATTCAAACTTATCTGAGCCTGGTATGGAAAGACCATTTAAACTCATAAAATTTTCTTCAATTTCTTGTGTTCTTGTTTCGATAACTTCCATTATTCTTAACCTTTGCAGATTATCGTAATATGTATTGGAATTTTCTTGTGAAATGTTGATTTCGATACAAATTTTATTAAACTTATTTATCAACGACATCGGCTGCCCCATATATTTTGTTATATGCAAAAAGTTACATATAATAGGGTATGACTCTTTATTAGAGAGTAATTGTAGAAGTTTTGCTTCTTCTACTGTCAATTGTTTAATTACTTCAACATATGATGGATGTGTTTTGTCAGTTGTATTTTTATTTAATGCTTTAGCAAGAAGATTTGCATACATTTCTCGTAACTCTTCTTTGTGACCGGCAAACTTCAATGCTTCTAACGCAGGTCCTGCAACTGTTGGATCTGGTGCGCAAATATCTTCTATTGAAACATCTTTTAATTTTTCTACAACATCTTTTTCAAAAAAGTCTTTAAATTTTTCTGCTCCCCAAATCACTCCACTAATTGGAAGTAAAGCAACATTAATAGCTTTAGCAACTGTTTCTAAAGATTTTCCAAGTTCTTTAACTGCAGGTTTTAATCCATCTTCGTAAACTGGAACAGCTTTCAATAATTCAGTCGTCGCATTAATCAAATCAGCTGTGTTGGACTTCCTATTATTTTTTTCTATATCATCCACGTTTTTCATTCCAATCTAAATCTTAAATTTTTAATTCAATGCAACGCATAAGAATAAACGAAAAATACTAAAAACTAGATTTCCAATCTACTCTAAAGAGTACGCAATGATTACCCATGCGCCTTTAATCCATCCGCAATTAGCATCTTTAGATACGACTGGTAGGGAATGTCATTTATATTAGATTTTGCCCGTTATTTATGTTTTTTTCGCATTAATACGATACCACGTGCATCCTGCACGATCCCCTCTTTATTAATATTCAAATACTCAAAATATATCCGAATCGCTATGTCGGCATTTTCAGCCGAATAAATAAAGTATTCCGAAGAGATATTTTGATTAGGTGTTACAGGTTCCTCCATATCTTCATCCTTTTGGATTTGCATCAGCCGTTTTGCAAATGTAGAAATATCAAATTCACCTATCTTCAAACCATTTTCTCTGATAACAATATTATTTGGACGACCTGATTGATCTATTTCAAAATTATTATGCAATATCAAATGATCATATCCAGCTATCAGGATCGATTCATTTCCATCCCAGTAATGATTAAAAGATCGGTTTTTTGATTCAGAGTACGTACTGTATTTCTGGCTACATTCCCATTCATTTAAATGTTTAAATCCTAACTCTTTGGTTGCAAATTGTGCAAAACTATACTCGTGTCTATTTTGAGTAGCTATATGCTTAGCATCATATTTTTTTAGCGTCTCCGGCATTATTTCAATCAAATATTCTTTATTTTGATGATGTTCTAAAAGATCTAATGCGCTCGAAACTGCGCATCGTACCTCTTTGGGTGTCTTTTGCGAGAAATGGGGATTTTCTGCGAGTAATTTCATTAATCTATCGGCTTGCGATCTGGCACTTACTTCATACGCATTTAATTTCCAGCCATATTGACTAATCAATAAAAAAAGAGCTAAAAGAATAAAAGGATATTCGTACCTAATGACTTTGCTTATGATCAAATAGACAAATGTGATTCCGAACCAAATTCCCAGCATAGTCACCATGTATCGGTCACTGCTCCATCCGTATTGCGATACCCTCATGTATATGGCAATAAAGAGCAGACTCAACTGCACCAAAGCAACACCGATTAAAAGTTTGCGATATTTTCCTCCTATCGGTGTCCAAAATAAGTATGTAGCCAATGACAATGAAGCAAAAACCAATGATAGCCATACCAAAATCCCGTTTGGCCATTCTTGTGTCAGAACTATTTTTAGCACATAACCCGATAAAATCACCGCATACACCGAAGCGATTGACGTCAATATGTATTTAACGAAAAAATTTCCGAAACGGTTATAAAACGCTTTTGAAATATCTATATCGCTTAGCTTCAATGCAGCCAAGAAATAGTGACTACTAAAAAGTCCCATAATGATGACAAAAAGGTAAATGTAATATTTCCCGTTTACGGTAAACTCAAACAACACGGATGATGCTTTTATTGCTCCTGCTAAACCGCCATAAAGGATAAAGCCAAAAGCACTACTGCTTATAAGAGCCAACAGAATATTAAGTGCCCATGCCCAAAATTCTAAATTTGATCCTCTCTTTTGCAAAAATGGCAATACTGCCAATAAAATAAAAGAAATAACATTGAGTACAAAAAATTTATTTATAAATGTTGGATCATACTCAGGCATAGAGAAAAAATAGAGTAGGATAAGCAATAAACCACTTCCGAGAGTTATCATATCTCTACGCCAATGGTACAATGCACTGAGCAAGAAAAATCCGAAAGAGGAAGCATATACTATCTTTTGCATCGTTTCATTATGAAAATGATCATCAACCAAAACCAAACAAGCAAGCGTAAAAATCACAGCAAACACGGATGCCAGAGGATAGAGTTTTACTGAATAAAGGAGTTTATCTCTCAGTATCGCCATAGAAATTTTTATATTCATAAAAAAACCTTTTTAATGATTTAGTGGTATTTTACACACTTTTCGATAAACTACCGTCGCTGCAAAAATCCCAACCGCATCCGCCAAAAGATCAAACCAGTCAAATGAGCGACTTGGAAAATAGAGCTGACTCACCTCTTCGGCAAACGCAAAGCTCATTACAAGCAACGTCCCGATCTCTATCCTAAACCACCGTTTCCCATTTAACCCGTAATTGAGCAAATACACCATGATTCCATACAAGATGGCATGAGCAATTTTATCGCCGTAGGGGATCATCCCCACCACATGAAACGCGAAGTTATAGTTTGCCGTATCGGCTTTATAGATTATCCCCAATAGGAGAAGAAAAAACAGCCCCGGATAGAGGAGCCGTTTAAGAGGGTTCGGTTTTACTGCTGTTTCCATCGGTTTACGCACTCATTCTTTGATGATTTTTTTTCCATGCTTTGTACGATTTCTCATCTGAAAACAAAAACGCGACGTTCTCTGACTCCAAAGCTTCTATTCTCATCTTCGATACGCTATAACGCTTCCCATCAGGGATATTTTCGCTGTCAAAATCCCAGCAAATACGATCCCCTCTCTCATTTCGATAATCGAATAACCCGCTGATGTTACGATGCAATACATCTATACTGTGAATGGTTACCCCTTCTTCGCTCAAGAGTTCTACCATTTCCAGTGCTTCTGAACGCTTTAGGGCATAAAATTGACCGCCGTTGTGTTCGCTCATATCGATACCAAAACTTTTATAAAAATCAAAAACTTTCATTGGAAGCCTCCACAGTAGGATTGATTGCAACGATTGCAGTGTTACGTTGCGTCGTATAATACAATTGTGTATCACCGTATTTTTGGATCAGCTTGCAACGTCCGTAATGGTATTGCATCGCTGAGTTACAACTCCCTTTTGAAAAGTTGACGCTCAACATCACGGGAGTCCGTGTCAATGCCGGTAATGCGTCTATCGAGAGATTTGAGAGCATCTCGGTATCGAGTTTGGTAGGGTCATTTTGAAATTTTGCTACATTATGAGAGGCAATCATATAATCGACGTTGAGGGAAGCTACGAGGGTAAACGCTATCAACCCCATAGCCGTCACGGTACTCAAAATAACATGATACGATTGACGGATAATCATGAGGACGATTCCTACAACCAACACCGCGATTAGGAAGTACTCAAACCACTCTACATAGTAGCGCAACGTCGTCATCCCCATGAGTGTTTGATACAAGTGCATCTTTTTAAGCGACGCGATTCCCATGATGACCGTTTGTACCATAAATAGTCCCATCAAAATTTGGATACTCATCTCCCCTTTATAACGGCGCATCATCCCCAAAAAGATAACGACGACCAGACCAATGACCCATGCGAGTTGGAAGAACCCTTGACGAGCGAACTGAGCGTGTGTAATCCCCGATTGGGTAATGTACGCTTCCCCTCCGAAGAGATAGGCAATCTGAAAAGCCAAAAAGGCAGCAAAGAGGGTATTAAGTCCCCCTAAAAAAATCCCGACGATCACTTTGTCATAAGCTTTTGCCTCATCATTGCTAGGACGTTCCGCACGGTTGAGATAGCTGTAGAGATAGACCCCTAAAAAGAGGAAAAAATAAAGCGGTACCGATATCATCTGATCGATTTTCGGAATCGCGAAGAGTTCGATAATTCGATTTACGGCGCTGTTGAATTTGGTATCGGCGTTCATGAATAATGCCAAAAATAATGCGATAAACGGTACGGTGACAAGCACCCCTTTGAATATCCGCTTATAGATCGAATAGTTCGGATTGAGTGCGAACAGATTAGAAAAAAACGCTCTGAAATATTTCCACGGCGAAAACGCAACCAATAGCCTCGGAATCAGTGTTTGATACAAATGATCAACTTTGTGCATACTCGTGAGGTAGACAATGAGAATCGCCGAGACGATAATCGCGGGGAGATAAGCTTGTGTCAAGGTGTTGTTATAAATAAACACATCGGCGATCCATACCGTCACAAACGGAAGTATCCAAAGCGTATAGCGGTTAATCACTTGTGCACTCAAAGCCAAATATAGCATCGGAATCATCGCAATAAGAAAAAAGAGGATATTCCCCAACCCGACCGCATTTTTCGGGACAAAAAACGATTGAAACAGCGCGAGTACCAAACTCACCCCGATCAACGTCACACTAAACCATCCATTTGCAAAACGGTTCCCCTCTAAATCTACCGTACGAATCTCTTCTGTTAAATTAGCCATGATTTTCTCCTTGAAACGCTCTCATGAGTGTTTTAGCCGATCGAGTATCGATCTGCGCACCTAGCTGCTCAAATATCGTGTAGTATCCCAACAATGTACGATTCAAAAAGAGATACTCTTGGTTAAATTTGTGCACCGAATGGGTCTGTTTTTTCTGTACTTCCAAGATAGTCTCAAACCCTTTTTTAGAAAAACTGTAGCTTGTACCGAAATCGTAACGCTCTCCTCTAAGAACCCCAATATAGATCGAATCAAGCGGCTGGATAATCTCGCGGTAAAAATTTCGCATGGTCTCCACATCGCCAAAATCGATCATTTTTAGTTCCGCGTATTGACGGACGATCGTATCCTCCTCCACCCCATCAATCAATGAGAGGTGAAGAGCGTTGTACCGTACCAAAAAAGTCTCATCGACGTATTTGATACACCCAAAATCGATCAACCCCAGTTGAGCATTTTCCATAAAGATAAAATTACCCGGATTGGGGTCGGCATGGATCGCTTTGAGACGATACAACGAGATAAAAAATGTGTCGAACAAGATTTGAGCGTAATGGTTACGCTCCTCTTGGGTCGGATTTGATTGTAAAAATTCACCGAACGTCTGCCCCTGAACATACGAACATCCCAACAGTTTGGAAGTGGAAAGCTCAGGATAAAACTCCGGTATCACGATATTGGGATGGACAAGATTGTTTTTAAAGAACATAAGGTTTTTCGCTTCATACGTGTAATCCACTTCCTCAAAAAGGCGTTGATTAATCTCTTCGATCAAATGATCGACATTTTGCCCTTTAGCAAAACGTTGCAACATAAACTTCACCATCCCCATATCAGTAGTAATCGTCGTGGCAATACCGGGATATTGCACCTTGAGCGCTACCGTTTTGCCCCAATATTCCCCTTTATGCACCTGCCCCAAACTGGCACTCCCAAACGGTGTCGATTCAAAGCGCTCAAACACCTCTTCGGGGTAACGCTCCAGTTCTTGTTTCACGATTTTACGGATCAAAGCACGGTTAATCGGAGGAATGGCATTAAACGATTTGCTAATCTCACCCTGATAACTCTGCGGTAAAAACGGCAGTGCCAACATCACCTGCTGAGCGATTTTGACCGATACCCCTTTGAGTTCCCCCAATGCTTCGATGATAATCTTCGCCGTATCTTCGTGAGTTTGCTCGTGAATCGATTGGTGGGTATGGTTAGAGGCGAGCATTTTTCGGATTGATCCTTTCGTATGGTTCGCCCCGATTTTTATCAACGTCTTACCGATCACTTTGCCACGTGCGATAGTACTGAGCGGGATCGACTTATCCACGGAAAACCTCCCCCAGCTTGCGTTTGATTTTCCCCATACGGCTTGGCTGTGTCGACAAACGTGTCAAAGCGGAGAGAAGATGGTTTTTAAACAAAAACATCCCTAAATCCGAAGCCTTGTTTAGCAAACTCGAATTTAAAATTGCCTCGATCACCCCCATCGAGTGGTCAATAAACTGGGTAGTGTTTTCGAACGATTTACTTTCATCTTTGACCCAGTACGCCACTACCACGACAAAATAATCCCAAAACAGCTTTGGCAGATACTCTTCAAACGGAGGCTTCTCGATCTCACCCGCTTCGATGGCGATAGAAATCATCTCAGCGGCAGTATCAACGAAGAGGCGATTGGTCGCATAAAGCGAATCGAGTTTGAGTGAAGAGGAGTGAAATACCATCTCTGAGATTTGGAGAATAAATTCACGATCTTCGAGATAGAGTTCGAGTTCGGTTTCGATGAGGGTTTGAAGCTGTTCACGCAACGTATAGTTCTCAAACCCCTCGATAGTTCCCAAAATTTCGCGTGTTTGCTGATGCTTCCACTCGATATAGGCGTAGAGCATCTGCTCTTTAGTAGGGAAATAGTTATAAATCGTCGGATTGCTCACGCCTGCACGTTGCGCTATCTCACGCATCGAAGCATCTTTGAATCCTTTTTCGATGATCAATTCAACACCTGCCGCCAAAATTTTCATTTTGGTGATTTCTTTATTTTCCTGAGAGATTTTCATATCGCCTCCTCATTTATTTAACGTAGTATATATTAAATGCATTATTATTGTCAAGTATTTTATAGTAAGTTAAATATAAAGAGGAAGATTGATAAAAAATGAGTAATATGGAAAGCAGCAATCGAAGTTATCCGTATAAATAATTCTTCTTCCAATTCAATTAAATACTTGTAGCAATTTTTTAAAAAATTAGATAATATAACAACAATTATAAATTCTATGGATTAGATAATATGACTGATGAAAAATTGAATAATCTTTTAACTACTGCCCAGTTTTTCTGCGATGCTTCTAGAAAGCTACTTACAGAAAATGGACGGCTTCATGCGGAGACACTTATCATATCATTAGCCAGAATGGCTGGTTCACTAATGTATAGAAGCTTTGAGTTTGACAATTCGATTACATCCGGTACTGTAGTTCTTTCTGATCAGGCTAATATACATGGTCCCAAACTCATGCATACTATGTTTGCCGTGTTAAATCAAATGGGAAACGAAATAGGTGAAAACAACCTCAATATGGAGTATGCTTCCCCAAAAATTTCACAACTGACATTTCAGGAATCTCATGATAAATTATCAACTTTTTTTCTCGCATACTGTAAAACAGGCGTCAGCTTTTATGATGCGGCTATTAGTGCTTCAATAGCCGTCGGTATCACCGTTAATGATTGCAAAGAAGTCCTATCTGTAGATAAAGGAGCCGCTATAGCAGTCTATGGATTCATAGAAGGAACTAAAACATCGCCGTATTGATAGACAATATTTACTGTCCATCAATACAAAACATATCATTCACATAAAAAGGAATACAACATTTGAAAAAATTTACTTTAGCATCACTTCTTCTTTTAGGTTTCGGTTTTTCGTCACAAGCTTACGCAGGACACCTCATGTTCGGTGATAAAGAATCGATCACTCACATCGCAGATACTTCTATCACTACTCCAGATGGTAAACATTTATACCTAGGACAACTTATTGCAAGACATTCTTTTTTGCTCCCTTACTCTGTCGAAGATAAAGGATTAGTATTAGGTGTAACTGGAGAATCGACAATGTATATGCCTTTACCGAAAGGAGAAGGATTAAGTGCTCTACAGAGTTCCGGTTTATTACCTGCTGAATTGCCAAAGACAAAATTGAGTTTTATAGACTATCTTTTTGGTTATGCATTAGAGCTGTTTATTCTAATAATGCTCGGCTATACATTCTTTAAAAAACAGTTTGCTAAATAAAAGATACTTTGCAAAAAAAGAGGCCTCTATGCAAAAATTTGCCTTCATTATGCTTCTAATTTTGTCAATTTCAATAAATGCCTTTGCCGAAGTAGAAGAAGACCATCAATATGAAAAACAAAGAGCATCTGAAAAAAAAATTGCACTCAAAAATATCCCAAAAACAATAGAACAATATGCCAGTACTCTCGGTTGTAACGTTTATTTTGAACCTAAAAATGTCGTTGAATATCAAATGGATAACAAAACCGTTTATGTAGGCTTGCTCGGAATAGATACTGGTTGTTCCGGCGGCTCCGCGATGGGTAGGCCATTGATAGTTACTTTAACTTGGGGGCTATCTTATAACTATTCACTCTATATTGATTCCAAATATTCATTACCACATCAAACAAATGAACTACCTCAGAATATGTCAAAAATCTACGTACATAACAATAAACTTTGGTATGAAGCGAAAGAGTTTGATTTTACTAAAGATGCTCTTTGTTGTCCTTCTGTTCCTGTAAGAGGTGAATTACGTTTTGAAAATGGAATGTGGAAAGGTTATCCTATTTCTAAAAAATAGCTAGATTCTCTCCTACGCGGGAATGACACAATCATCCATGTGCTTTTAATCCATCCGCAATCAACATCTTTAGATACGACTGATAGAGAATGTCATTTTTATTGGCTTGAATTTTGAGTGTTTCGATCATATCGACAGGCATACGAATCGAGATCGTTTTCGCGCTTTTTTGAAGATTAGGAAGCCGTGTTTTTTTGGCTTTATCCCAGTCGATGTACTCGGTCGAGTCATGCTCGTCCCAAAACGCTGCGATCTCTTCTTCGGTTTTTAATTCAGGCATTTTTTTCATAGTATCTGTATTGTATCAAATAATGCCTCTGCCTATAAGATATTAAAGCTTTTCCCCTCTTAATCTCAATGCATTTGTAATAACCGATACCGAACTGAAGCTCATTGCGAGAGCCGCGATCATCGGTGAGAGCAAAAGACCGAAGAAGGGATACAACACCCCAGCGGCAATCGGTATCCCTGCACTGTTATAAATGAACGCAAAAAAGAGATTCTGGCGGATATTGCGCATCGTCGCACGGCTGAGACGGCGTGCGCGGACGATCCCGCGAAGGTCTCCTTTGATGAGGGTGATCCCCGCGCTCTCCATCGCGACATCCGTTCCGCTCCCCATCGCAATCCCCACATGTGCCTGAGCCAATGCGGGGGCATCGTTGATCCCATCCCCTGCCATAGCGACGATATGCCCCTCATTCTGGAGCCGTTTTATCGTTTCGGCTTTTTGCTGCGGCAATACTTCGGCTTCGACCCGATCAATCCCTAGTCGGGCGGCAACCGCTTCGGCGGTGATACGGTTGTCCCCGCTTACCATCACGATGACTATCCCCTCCTCGTGCAAATCACGGATCGCCTGCGCGGTGGTCTCTTTGATCGGATCGGCGACCCCGAGTATCCCAACTAGGGTTTCATCGACGGAAAGGAACATCACGCTCTCCCCTTCTCGGCGCAAATCATCCGCCGCAGCCATAAGCGCGACGGTTTCGATCCCCATCTCTTCCATAAACTTGACATTCCCCAGTGCGACAGTCTCCCCTTCAATAATCCCTACGACCCCTTTGCCCGTTACCGATCGAAACTGATACGTTTCACTCAAGGATAATCCTCTCTCCTGCGCGCCGTTCACTACCGCTGACGCAAGAGGATGCTCGCTCCCTCTCTCCAGCGAAGCCGCCAAAGTAACAATCCTATTTTCATTCCACCCCTCTTGGGAAATAACAGAAACCAGTTTGGGTTTTCCCTCCGTCAGCGTCCCCGTTTTATCGACGACGAGGATATCGATTTTTTCCATTGTCTCCAGCGCTTCGGCATTTTTGATCAGAACACCTGCCGTTGCCCCTTTGCCCGTCCCCACCATGATCGATATGGGGGTGGCCAATCCCAGTGCGCACGGACAAGCGATGATCAGCACCGCTACGGCATTGACGAGAGCATACCCGAGCGATGGTTCAGGTCCGAATAGATACCAAACAATAAACGTTATGAGCGAAATCAAAATGACCACGGGGACAAAATAACCCGATACTCTGTCGGCACTCTTCTGAATCGGTGCACGGGAGCGCTGTGCCTGCGAAACCATCGCCACAATTTGGGAAAGGAGCGTATCGGCTCCCACTTTCTCTGCCTGCATAATCAGACTACCCGTCGTATTAATCGTCGCACCGATCAGATGCTCTCCCTTTTTTTTGGAGACGGGAATCGGCTCTCCTGTCACCATCGATTCGTCCACATGACTCTCCCCTTCGATCACGTCACCGTCCACCGGTATCTTCTCTCCCGGACGGATTCGGAGTCTATCACCTGAGTGTACGGCATTGAGCGGGATATCTTCTTCGCTGCCGTCTGAGCGGATAATACGCGCGCTCTTCGGCGTCATTCCCAGCAAAAGGCGGATCGCATCGTTAGTTCGGCTGCGGGCGCGAAGCTCCAAAACCTGCCCCAGCAAGACGAGGGCAGTGATGACCGATGCCGCTTCAAAATAGACCGGAACAACCCCATGCATAAACAGATTTTCGGGGAAAAGTGCAGGGAAAAAGACGGCACTCGCACTGTACAGCCATGCACTTCCTACCCCCAGTGCGATAAGGGTAAACATATTGAGATTTCGGCTCAGAAGAGAGTGCCAGCCGCGTACGAAGAAAATCCAACCTCCCCACCATACGACAGGTGCGGAGAGTATCAGTTCTAACCACTGGCGCTTTTTTGGATCGATAAGCGCATGAAAAAATTCAGGCGACATATCTGAACCCATAGCGCTGATTAAAACAAAGAGTGACAATACGCTACTAAGCCAAAAACGACGCATAATCGCATCGTATTCGGAAGTATCGTCTTCGAGCTGCACTGTTTTTGGTTCAAGTGCCATACCGCATTTAGGACAGCTCCCCGACCCAATTTGCTCCACTTCAGGATGCATGGGGCACGTATAGATAGCGGTATCGACGGCACAGCTATGATTATGACACGATACGGAGGGGGGTTCGGAAAGGTAGTGTTCGGGATGCTCTTCAAATTTGCGCTGACAATGAGCGGAGCAAAATAGATAATGTTGAGCCTTATAATCGCTTTGGTACGGCGTCGAGGGGGAAACCTCCATTCCGCAGACAATATCTTTTGCCATCGG
>NZ_MIBT01000019.1:0-8738 GCF_001829605.1 Sulfuricurvum sp. RIFCSPLOWO2_12_FULL_43_24
AGCTCCTAAAATTTCACGGTGGATGAAGATTTAATCAATTTTTTGATTTCATCCAGATTTTTTGATTTCGGCATGTTCCATGGCATCACGATTTTGCCGTTTTTAAACATGGCGATTGCTTCCGGGATATGTTTCATAACTCCGAAATTTCCCTCGGAGTAACGGACAAGTTCACCTTCATCGAGTAGACCGTGTTTTTGAATCGAATGGGCAAATCCGACGGCATGGCGGGTTGCGACATTGTTTTTCGCTATGCCTGCTTCAAATACCATGTTATGAAGTTTGGTGATTTTTTCGATAGGATTGACCTCTTTAGGACATACCTCGGCACACTCCATACATTTGACACAATCCCAAACACCCTGAGCTTCTTCGTTGACAACATGTAAACGTTCAATTGACGCATCATCACGAACATCGGCAGAAAATCGGTAAGCCGCAGCAAATGCCGCAGGCCCGATAAACTCCTCGTTGATTGCGAGGGCAGGGCATGAATAGTGACATGCACCGCATTGGATACAGTAGTCGGCTTCGAGAAGTTTTTCGGCATCATGCGGGCTGACGAGGTGCTCAAGTGCCGGATGCTCTTCGATTTCACTGACGAGATACGGTTTAACCTGAGCATGTTTATCCCAGAAATCTTTTTTATCGATAATCAAGTCTTTGATAGCGCGTTTGGTGCTAAGCGGCTCAAGAATGATTTCATTTCCGAATGTTTCGACGAGGTCAAACAAACGGGTTTTACAGGCTAGAATCCCTTTGCCGTTGGCTTTGATTGAACAAACACCACAGATTCCGTGGCGGCAGCTTCGGCGGTAGGAGAGGCTGCCGTCGTGATCCCATTTGATACGGTTGAGGATGTCAAGGACAACCTCTTCGTGAGTTACGTCGAGAGTATAAGTGTTATAGTAAGGAAGGTAATCGGTCTCTTCGTTGAAACGGAAAACTTTAAACGTTACTTGTTGCGATTTTATCGTATCCATATTCTCTTCCTTAATATGATCGTGCTTTGAGTTCATGGCGCCCGAGGGTTACATCCATGTAATCAAGCTTGATTTCACCGTTTTCATCCATGTATGCCATGGTGTGCTTCAAGAACTGTTCATCATCACGTGTCGGGAAATCTTCACGAAAATGTGCCCCACGGCTCTCTTTACGATCCAATGCGCTTGCGACGATAAAGAGTGAATAATCGAGCATATGGCCGAATTCGATCGCTTCTTGAAGTTCCGTATTGAAGATTTTCGATTTATCCGAAATACGGATATTGTTATAACGGTTGCGTAAATCTTTTAGAATTTCCATTTGAGCGGAAAGTGTTTCGGCGCTTCGGAAAACACCTGCATTATCGGTCATCGATTGTTGCAGTTCATCACGAAGTACGGATACGGATTCTTGACCGTTATTGGTCAATACCCAGTTCATCTCATTAATCATACGTTCCGCATCTGCTTCAGTCGCCGAGTGCAACGTAATTCCATCAACTTCATCTACCATTGTTTTACCGACGAAACGGCCAAATAGCAAGGCTTCAAGAACTGAATTGGCACCAAGACGGTTTGCCCCGTGAACAGACGAACATGAACACTCACCCGCTGCGTAGAAACCTTCAACGAATTCCGTGTTGTTTTTACGAACATGTCCCTCTTTATCCATAGGAATACCGCCCATAGAGTAGTGGGCAGTTGCTGAGATCAAAATCGGCTCTTTAATCATATCAAGTCCGAGGAACGTGATCGCGAGGTCACGGAGTTCCGGTAGGCGTTCCATGATTTTCTCTTTTCCTAAATGGACGAGGTCGATGTATACAGCATCTTTGCGGGGACCGACACCGCGTCCTTCACGGATCTCTTGAATAATAGCGCGGGCAACAACGTCACGAGATGCAAGTTCCATTGCATTGGGTGCGTATTTTTCCATAAAACGCTCACCGAGTGAGTTAAGGAGTTTCCCACCCTCACCACGAGCCGCTTCAGAGATCAAAACACCGTTACCCGAAAGCCCTGAGGGATGGAATTGTACGAATTCCATATCTTCGAGAGGAAGACCGTGACGTGCTACGAGTGAAAGACCATCACCTGTGTTCGCATGAGCGTTTGAGTTGATTTTAAATGCACGAGCGTATCCGCCGGTTGCGAACATAACGGCTTTTGCATTGAAAATTGCTTTTTCAGAGTTGCGGATGTTATACGCGCTTACTCCATATACTTTACCTTCGTTATACAACAAGTCGGCTACATACCACTCATCCCAAAACTCGACACCCTCACGAAATGCTTGTTCGTAAATGGTTTGAAGGAGGGTAAGACCCGTACGGTCTTTCGCAAAACAGGCGCGTGGAGATGATTGTCCGCCGAATGGGCGTTGAGCAATGGTACCGTCTTCGTTACGGCTGAATGCCGCTCCCATACGCTCTACCCAACGGATCGTTTCCGGTGCTTTTTCACACATAAACTGAACAACGTCCTGATCCGCAAGATAATCGGACCCTTTGACGGTATCGAACTCATGAAGCTCAACGCTGTCAGCATCACTAAACGCTGCATTAATCCCCCCCTGTGCTGCACCGGAGTGACTACGCAACGGGTGAAGTTTTGTGACGACGGCAACTTTTTTACCGGCTTTTTGCAACTCGCGAGCTGCAGCACATCCGGCTAAACCAGCTCCGACAATAACCGCATCATAAGTATAAATGGGAATACTCATACGCCTTCCTTGTTGATAAAATCTAGGGATGATTATAGCGTGCCGCTCCTTGGGTAAGATTAAAAAGGGTTATGGATCGGCGTTGCTCATGAAAGTGGAGTATGTTGTCCAAAATTGTAACAATATAGAGAAAAGTACCACCCTGTATGGGTGGAATAGTTACATCATCAGGGGGAATTAGTTATGTGAATTATGACGATTGCGTTGTTGAGCGATGCGATTCCCGCCTGTTTCTTTTGCTTTTTCAATCAATTTTAGAGCTTCTTCTACCCCTTCATCGATTGATTTTGCAGGGGGTTTGAGTAAAAATCCTCCACTTAGTGTGATTTTAATAGGGCCTTGTGCCGTCGTAAAACTCGATTCTTCCACGGTATGGATAATTTTTTCCGATTCTTCAAGTGCAAGTTGTTTAGTGTTACGGGACATGAGAAAAACAAGGTGGTTGTCATCCGTATGGGCTATCACATCCAGCGGTTGCTCATACATATTCAAAATATCACCGAGTTTTTTGAAAATATTGCCCATATCTTCTTTGGAGAGAGTATTAAGCAATGAGGTATAGTGGTCAATTTCAAATAAAGAGAGAAAAACGTTATGACCGGATTTCCCCGCTTTTTTGGCATTAAAAGCATTGATGAGACCTTTTTCGTTATTGAGGCCGCTCAATGGGTTGATTAGATTAGGATTGAGGGGATTTTGAGAAGACCTGCGAATTAAGCGCTTGAGAAGAAAATCAATTTCTTGGGTCAAAACAAGTTTCGCTGAACCGTCAGTATCAACCGAACACGCTTTGTCGATATCGCTATAAATTTGATTAAGACGATATCGATAGAGAAGAAATACGATAAAACCGGCGATGAAGAGAAAAATAGCGACCATTTTAGCCGTTGCAATCGATTCTTGGATGATGTGGACCTGATAATCCATCATACGGTCAATATCGCCAAGGAATGCTGTTCGTGCATTCATCATACGTTGGTGTGCAGAATCTTTAGAGATACTTAGAGCTTCAGACCAGAACAGTGCATTATCTTGAAATGCTTGAGACGATATCTCTAAAGAGCGTAAGAGAGAAGCTTGCTCTTCGTTGGAATTGACAAAAGCATCTAACAGAGCTTCTTCTCCGGAAAGTTTGACAGAAAGTGAAATCTCGGATACGGCACCGTTGATGAGGATATCTGCCATTTTTGGATCACTTAAATCGGTATGAACAATTTTCTCGATTAAAAGATGCTGGTTTTTTAGAGCCCCTAAACGTTCGGAATACTGGGCTATGTGAAAAAGCTGAGCCGTCAGTATCATCCCTCCGATGCCGAGGATCAAGAGTGCAGTTTTAAGATTGAAAAAAACTTTTCGAATTGAAATGAGCATGTATTCTCCATTTAGGAATTATTATTTATAAAAATTAATTAAACATATTATATCACGATGATACTGATCTTATTGGCGTTTAACACTACCATAATAGGATTTTGTCTATAATAATACCACTTAAATAATAGTTATGGAATGGGTACTGGGCGTGAACGGAGAAAACTATTTTATTTCTACTTTTCAGACGCACAAAAGCCGTATCGGTGACGATGGCGCATGTGTCGGAGAATGGGTATACAGCAAAGATGTTTTTTTCGAAAATGTCCATTTTAAGCGGGAGTGGCTAAGTCCCTATCAAATCGGCTATAAAGCGATGATCGTTAACATCTCCGATGCCATTGCTATGAATGCGATTCCGCATTATGCATTGCTTGGAATCGCTATGCCGCGCTCCATGAGCCTTCATCAGATGGATGAGCTTTCACGAGGGTTGCGTGCTGCAGCATCAGAGTACGGCATCGAGATTATCGGCGGAGATACGATCAGCAACTCTAAACTCGATCTCTCGATAACCATCATTTCCAAAACGGCTCGTCCGCTGTTACGCAGGGGATTGAAAAAAGGCGATATCATTGCGTATACCGGAGAGATCGGGAGATCGGTGAGAGATTTGCACTATCTATTAAGCGGTGGAGCGGTCCATACGAAAAGCCGTTTCGTTGCGCCGAAACTTCGCCAATCTTTTGTAAGCAAATCACGGCGTTATGTGCGATGCGGTCTGGATATCTCCGATGGACTTTTCAGTGATCTTGAAAAACTTTGCCAAGCAAACCGTATGGGTGTTCAATTTACCAAAAAAGTTCCCAAAAAAATCGGATGCAGCGGTGAAGAGTATGAGATGCTGATAGCCTTTTCACCCTCAAAGCTAAAAACGATTCGACATGTCGGGAAGCAGACCCGAACAAAAATCACACCCGTGGCTCGCGTAGTACGCGGAAGCTATACCAATCGCTGTAAGCGTCATCATTTTTAGGAGTTTCATGGAACGTCAATATTATCTCCCTCATAGCCCTATCGAATTTCATTTTCGTCAATCCCCTCGCGATTTTGTGGTGGATGAAATCCCCCTTTATCCTTTTAGCGGCGAGGGGGAACATTTGGTTCTTCATGTTCGTAAAAAGAACCTCTCTACCTGGCAGATGATCGATGTTTTCAGTAATCATCTGGGAATCAAAGGACATGATATCGGTTATGCCGGATTGAAAGACAAAAATGCCCAAACCAAACAGTATATTTCACTCCCGCGTAAATTTGAGAGTGTGTTGGAGACTTTTGAGCATGAGGGGATCAAAATCCTTGAAAAAACCTATCACAATAATAAAATTCGTGTCGGACATCTTAAAGGGAACCGTTTTTTTATTCGTCTCAAAAAAGTGAATCCGACGGCTGCAGTGAAAATTAAAGAGGCTCTTAAAATGATTAAGCAGCAGGGGATGCCGAATTATTTCGGATTTCAGAGGTTCGGAATTGACGGTGAAAACTATAAAAAAGGGCAAGCGATTTTAGCCGGGGAGCTGAAAGAACGTAATAAAAAATTGGCTCAGTTTTATGTGAATTCGTATCAGAGCTATCTTTTCAACGATTGGCTTAGCCGTCGTATTCAAATATCTAAACTCGTAGAGAGTTTCGGAATCGATGAACTGTGCAGCGTACTGCCCCTTCCCAAAGAAGAACTTGTCGCGATGAAAGCTCAAAAACATCCGCTTAAACTGATTCACGGGGATGTAATGATGCACTATCCGTATGGGAAAATATTTCATTATGAGAGTGATGAAGAGGTAGAACGCTTTTCAAAGCGGGATATTTCGGTAAGCGGTCTGCTCAGCGGTAAACGTGCAACACGTGCTGTGGGATTGGCGGAGATAATCGAGCAAGAGTATGATACGATTCATAGCGGCATTGATGGCGCACGCCGTTATGGCTGGATTTTCCCCGAAGAGATTGAAGGGGAATACAAAGAAAATGATGCATGGTTTGAGCTTCATTTTACCCTCCCAAAAGGGTGTTATGCTACCGTATTGATTGAAGAGATTGCCAAACGTCCAATTCAAACCGATGAAACTCAGGAGTAATCATGAAACAACACTTCACTTCAGCAATTTCCCAACGTTTTGGCCGTTTTGCCTCTAAAGAGCATGGTAGAAGATTCCAAACGGCTATTAACCGAGCTTATGTCAAAGCGATGGGGTTGGATATGAGCGATTTTGACGCTCCCGAAACGTATCCGAGTCTCAATGCCCTGTTTACCCGAAAATTTCTCCATAAACGCACTTTTTCCCACGATACTCTCGATGTAATCAGTCCGTGTGATTCATTGATTACTGAGTGCGGTACGATTCATGAAGATTTGGCCCTTCAAATTAAAGGGATGTCTTACAGCATCGACGGTGTGTTGGGTGATGGAATCTCGAGCGATTCGAAAAAAAGTGTCCATAACGGCACTTTTGTGAATTTTTATCTCTCGCCTCGTGACTATCATCGTTACCATGCACCCATCGATATGCAAGTGCTACATGCTGTTCATATTCCCGGGAAACTCTATCCGGTTAATATCCCTTCCCTTAAAAAACAAGTTAATCTTTTTATTGAAAATGAACGGGTTGTTTTAGAGTGTTTGAGTGCGGAAGGGAAACGATTTTTCTTGATTTTAGTGGGTGCTTTGAATGTTGGCGAGATGGAAGTGAGTTTCGAACCTCGTATTCGAACCAATACGACTCTCACTCCGAGCCAATACAGCTATAAGGATCTCTATTTGAGCAAGGGAGATGATTTCGGATGTTTCCGAATGGGTTCTACGATTGTGATGTTGTGCGAAAAAGAGATGATAGAGCTGGGGATTTCGACAGGCCATACCGTCCGCTTTGCGCAGACGATCGGACGGCTTAGTGTTTAGAGAGTATCTCTAAACGAACTTGAAGATGCCCCTCATGTTCTCGAATGTCGATATTGCTGTCAATCGGGGGATGGAGTTTGCTTAAAGCCCCTTGTACTGAGTGCAGAACGTGTAAAAACTTCGGAAACATCGGTGTATTGATATAGTCGATATGCCCTTTTTTGATCTCTTCCGCAATCACATTAATACCGGCATAATAGAGTGTTTTATTGATTGCTCGATTGATTTGATACGTACGTAATAATTCAATATTACAAATCAGAACATTACACTCTTCTTCACAGAGGGTTTTATTCTCATGCGCGCGAACCAATTCATCCGAAATATCATTTTCTGCAATTAAACGGCGTTCTTCGATTTGAGAGAGGAGGGCAGGATCTTTGCTTTTAATAAGATCAAATATTATGTCGGCTTTCAGCGGTTCGGCTTTAGCAAGGTAGGTATATCGCTCATCGGCTTGATAGTTATGATCAAGTGCTTGAATTAATTCCGCCACAATACTGAGATAAGCAAACTTATCTTCTTTGTTGAGATCAAACGTAATCCCGTGTGCGGATATAAGAGGTTTTGGCCCAGCGTATTTAAGATCCATTCTCCACTCCTTAAATCTCTTACCTCTTGGAAGAGGCGAATAGACTAATTATACATTAAATCTGAAGTGCATGATGTCACCGTCGGCGACAATATACTCTTTACCTTCCAAACGCATTTTCCCCGCCTCTTTCGATTTGGCTTCGCCGCCGCAGGCAACGAAATCTTCATATCCGATTACTTCGGCACGGATAAACCCTTTTTCGAAATCGTTATGGATAACGGCAGCCGCTTTCGGAGCCGTTGTATTTTTGTGGATTGTCCATGCACGAACTTCTTTAACACCGGCGGTGAAGTAGCTCATAAGCCCCAGTTTATCGAACCCTTTTCGGATGATTTGCTCCAATCCAGACTCTGCAACACCCAAATCGTGAAGCATTTCAGTACGCTCATCATCGTCTAATTCAACAAGTTCTTCTTCGATTTTTGCGCAGAGTTTGACCACCTCGCATCCGTTTTTCGCCGCATGTTCTACCAGCGCTTTAACGTAATCGTTATCCGTCGTTAATCCGTCTTCATCGACGTTTGCACCGTACATAATCTCTTTGGCACTGAGTAGACGCACTTCTCGGTTTAGCTGATCAAACATCTCCGTATTGGCTTTTGGGAAGTTGCGGGCAAGATTGCCATCCGCCAAGAACTCGGCAAGTTCTTCGGCAAATTCAGCCATAACAGCAGAATCTTTATCGTTTTTTGCCTGTTTTTTGAGACGTTCGATACGGTTGGTCAGCACTTCAATATCGGCTAAAATCAGCTCATTTTCGATGATTTCGACATCGAGCAACGGATCGATACGCCCCTCTGTGTGAACAATATTGTCATCTTCGAAACAACGGACGATTTGCAAGATTACTTCGGTTTCGCGGATATTAGAGAGGAACTTATTCCCCAACCCTTCCCCTTTGCTTGCGCCCTTAACGAGACCGGCGATGTCGACGAAATCGAGAGTCGAATATTGAATACGCTCAGGGTTTACGATTTTAGCGAGGGCATCGAGACGGATATCCGGCACTGGTACGGTCGCTTTGTTCGGTTCGATTGTACAGAACGGATAGTTTGCCGCTTCGGCATTTTGTGCTTTGGTAAGTGCGTTAAAGGTGGTTGATTTTCCGACGTTTGGTAGTCCTACGAGTCCGATTGATAAGCCCATGTGCTATTTCCTTAGTGTGTTTCG
>NZ_MIBT01000019.1:8763-15397 GCF_001829605.1 Sulfuricurvum sp. RIFCSPLOWO2_12_FULL_43_24
GTTAAAGGTGGTTGATTTTCCGACGTTTGGTAGTCCTACGAGTCCGATTGATAAGCCCATGTGCTATTTCCTTAGTGTGTTTCGATGCGTAAAATATTGGTGCAATTATAATACAGTGTTGTTGAGTGGGGACTGAGGGGATGGGCAAGGTGTTTTTTTTATCCGTTCGCCCTGAGCTTGTCGAAGGGTGTGTTGTTCATGGTTCGACTGGCTCACCACGAACGGGAGATTATTTACACTGCTCCATAAGCCAGTTGAGGCTCATTCGCACACCCGCACCCGTTCCGCCGTAAGTATGGACATCCCATGCGCTCTCGGTATAGGCAGAACCTGCGATGTCGAAGTGTACCCATTTCTCTTTCATATCCTCATCGATGAAGTTATCGAGGAACAATGCGGCGGTGATCGCTCCGCCGTAAGGTTTGCTCGAGACGTTGCACACATCGGCAAGGTCGCTTTTGATCAGTTTTTTGAGGTGGCGGTTGAACGGTAAAATACCGCAGTATTCACCGCTCGCTTCTGCCGCACTCAGCCACTCTTGTTTGAGTGATTCATTATGTCCCATGACACCTGTGGTGTAAGGTCCGAGGGCTACCATACACGCACCTGTCAGGGTGGCATAATCGAAGATGTAGTCCGCTTTTACTTTTTCTTGGGCATACCCTAGAACATCGGCGAGGACGAGGCGTCCTTCGGCATCGGTATTGCGCACTTCGATTGTTTTTCCGTTTTTGGCACGGAGGACGTCATCGGGTTTGTAGGCGTTCCCGCTGATCATGTTTTCGACTGCACCGACAAAAGCGTGGACTTCGATATCGAGGTTAAGCTCGCTCACCGCTTTGATGATCCCCATTACGGCACATCCGCCTGCTTTGTCCATTTTCATTGTCACCATCGATGCAGCTGCTTTGAGACTAAGCCCGCCGCTGTCATACGTGAGCCCTTTTCCGACAAGGGTTATGACACGTTTCGGATTTTTGGGTTTGTAGGCGAGGTGAATCAGGCGGGGAGGGTGGGCTGAACCGCGTCCGACAGAGAGCATAGCAAACATTTTTTCATCTTCGAGACCGTTGACATCGAGGATAGTGCATTCGAGATTATTGTTTTGTGCCAGAGTATCTGCGGTGATAGCCATCTGCTGCGGTGTCATATCATCCGGCGTTTGATTGACTAAACTGCGGACGAAGTTGGTCGCTTTGGCAATGATCGTCGTTTGTGCGAGGATTGCTTCCAATTCTTCGAGTGGATTAACACTGCCGTCATGATTTTCATTACTGAAGATAACGTCTGTCAAAGAAGAGGGTTTAGGCTCCGATTTATAGGCTTCAAATCGGTAACTCCCTAGTAATGCCCCCTCGATGAGTGCTTTAAAATATTTCGGTGTATATTGTGCGACTTTTAGGGAGCTATAGCCGTAGTTCATTGCGGTTTTGATCGCTGAGGCCATAGCGGATCGGTAAAGTTCATCGCTCGCATCGTTGTCGATACCGCATACCAGCAAACGGTGTTCATGCAAAGCACACAGCTGCTCATGGTCGGCTTTAAACCCTGCTTGGGTTAAAAGGGCTTTATGGGGGTGTGATTCAAATTGTGCGGGTGTAACAAACTCCAATGTCAAATCGGCATTGAGTAAGGATAGTGATTGATTATAAAGGGCGACGTTCACGGCGTTTCTCCAAAAGATTTTTTTCGATGCGATTAAAGACCAAAGCGATGCTGCCGAAGATGCTCAGCGCAAACGGTATCGCAAAGTACCAGTGGCCTTTAATCCAAGCGAGAAGCTTGAGTAACTCTTCTCCAAAATAATAAGCGGGGATGATTGTCAATGAAGCCCAAAAAACGGCACTGACAAAATTGATAATGGCAAATTGCCGTCCTGAATATTTGGTCAAACCTATTGCCATCGGAATGACGGTACGCATACCGTACATATAGCGTTGGACAAAAATCAGTGGCCATCCGTATTTTTTGAGAAGCAGATGGGCAATGGCAAATTTACGGCGTTGTGAACGAAGTTTATTATGAATGTACGATTTATTGAACCGTCCGATGTAAAAATAGATTTGATCTCCGACAAATCCACCCAAAGCTCCGACGATGATTGCAATCGGCAAAATCATATCTCCGGTATGGGACATAATTCCCGCCATAACCAAACCCAGTTCACCCTCTAAAATACTCCATGCAAAGAGGACGATGTATCCGTATTCTTTGAGCCACTCTAAAAAAAGATGTTCCACAAATCGCCTTAATTATCGAAATTCAAAATTTGTTTTGCCTGCATCATATCTTTGTCCCCGCGACCGGAGAGGTTGACAATAATGAGTTTGTCTTTAATATCAGTCATTTTTTTCAAATAAGCGACGGCATGGGAACTTTCAAAAGCGGGGATAATCCCTTCGGCACGGCTAAGCCATACAAATGCATCGAGTGCTTCTTGGTCAGTAATATTGTCATAACTGACATTATCGTTATCTTTGTGAAATGAGTGTTCCGGTCCGATTCCCGGGTAATCCAGACCTGCTGAGATCGAGTGCGCTTCGAGGATTTGGCCGTCTTCATCTTGGAGAAGGTAGCTCATTTGTCCGTGCAGCACCCCCGGCCGTCCTTTGAGCAAAGAACAACCGTGTTTATCGGTTTCGACACCCAGTCCTCCCGCTTCGATTCCGATGCAGCGAACCTCTTTGTCTTCGAGGAAGTGTTGAAAGGTTCCGATCGCGTTGGAGCCTCCGCCGATGCAGGCGATGACGTAATCGGGAAGACGGTTCTCTTTTTCTAAAATCTGAGCGCGGGCTTCACATCCGATAATCGCTTGAAAATCGCGTACCATCATCGGATAAGGGTGCGGTCCTGCGACGGTGCCGATAATGTAGAAGGTGTCGCGTGCATGGGTCACCCAGTGACGAATAGCATCGTTCATGGCATCTTTGAGAGTTTTAGAACCGCTTTGTACCGCATGGACTTTCGCTCCGAGAAGTTTCATACGAAAGACGTTGAGTTCTTGACGTGCGACGTCTTTGGCTCCCATAAAGATTTCACACTCTAATCCCAGCAGTGCGGCGATGGTTGCCGTTGCTACACCGTGCTGTCCCGCACCCGTTTCGGCGATCACTTTTTTCTTGTCCAAACGTTTTGCCATCAGCCCTTGGGCGATAACGTTGTTCACTTTATGGGCACCGGTATGGTTCAAGTCTTCCCGTTTGAGATAAATTTTAGCTCCGAGTTCTTCGGAGAGATTAGCGGCATAGTAAAGGGGACTTGGACGGCCGACATAATCGGTGAGATAACCGTCTACCTCGCTCCAGAACGCTTCGTCAAAGCGAATCTCTTTATAAGCGGCTTCGAGTTCCAAAAGGGCAGGCATAAGGGTTTCAGGAACATAACGTCCTCCGAAGATACCGAAATGGCCGTCAACCGGATCAAATTTTGAGGGTGAGGGGATATACATTAGTCAACTCCGATTACAGTATAAACTTCGACAAGATCGCGCAGCTTGCTTTGCCCGCTTAAAAAATCAAGTCCCATGACAAAACAGGCTTCGATACACTCTGCGCCCACTTTGTTGATGAGGTTTGCAGCAGCGTAAGCTGTTCCCCCTGTTGCGATTAAATCATCGATCAAGAGGACACGAGGCTTTTCGACACCACTAAATGCGTCGATATGAATTTCAACTTCATCGACACCGTATTCAAGGGAGTATTTTTCCGATACGGTGGTGTAGGGAAGTTTCCCTTTTTTACGAATAGGGACAAAACCGACACCGAGCATCTGTGCCAAAGCGGCACCGAAGATAAATCCCCGCGCATCAATTCCGGCAACGTGGGTAAGATCGTAGGTACTGTAGCGCTCATGCAGATGGCGCATAAGAACACCGAAAGCTTCTTTGTCCGAGAGAAGGGTAGTAATGTCTTTAAAAATAATTCCCGGTTTTGGAAAATCGGGAATATCGCGAATAGCATTGATTAAAATGGCTCGGTCACTTATGCTAAGATTCATGGTATTCCTTGAAAAATTGGTTAAATTAGCGCGTCGATACGCCCTTCAAGCTCTTTTATTTTATTTTGGAGGCGGTCGGTTTCCGAACGGTGTTTCGAGTTGCGCTGTTTGAGCGATTTGACTTCATTGCGAAGGTTATTAAGCTCTTCGCTGAGAATATCAACATTCCCGAGTGCACGTTGGAGTTGGATTTGATATTTTCGGATCAATACTTCCGCCTCTTTGAGGGTCAGTTTCATCATTTCACTGGAACGCTGTTCTTTTACCGTAATACTGCGAAAATAGAACATTTTGACTAAAAAGAAAAGTGCTCCAAGTGTTACTATCGTGAGCAATGACCACTCTAAAAACATCATTTATCCTTTGATAGCTTCTATTTTATCCACTCGCCCGCAATGACGGCCACCTTCGAATACTCCTGCAATCCATGCATCGAGAATCGATTCGGCAACCCCTTGTCCAATAATACGCTCACCGAAGCATAGGACGTTTGCATCGTTGTGTCCGCGTGCAACGGTTGCGGTATAAGCATCATGGCACAGTGCCGCGCGGATACCGTGATGGCGGTTTGCCGCCATTGACATTCCGATTCCCGAACCGCAGATCAAAATCCCCTGCGAAGTTGGATCGGAAAGGACATTTTCACATACTTTGACGGCATAATCGGGATAATCAACGCGATCTTTGGAAAATGGCCCTAAATCAATAACTTCATGCCCTTTAGAACGGAGGTTTTCAACAGTAAAGTCTTTCAGATCGATTCCGGCGTGATCGGTAGCAACGTAAAATTTCATAACTCTCCTTAGTTCAATAACAAATTTAATACCGCTTGAATCGGCCACATTACGAGTGGAATTTTAAGCGGTGTAACCAATATGATGATGATAACAATCATTCCATAAGGTTCGGCTTTGACGAAAAATTCGGCAATGGCACGTATTTTGTATTTTAGACTCAAATAGGTGAGAAAATGGGCACCGTCGAAACTTGGAATCGGAAGGAGGTTGAACACGGCTAAAACGACATTGATCAACAGAAGCTTCATAACGAAGAGGTAACCAAAGATATAGGCGATACTGTCTGCCTCAGTCGGTTGCGCAAGTGAAACAAGAATGACCGAAGAGAGGGTTGCGAGAAAAAGGTTATAGGCTATGCCTGCTAAACTTACCTGCATCGCCGCATTGTATCCTCCGTTGCGGAGTACGGTCTGAGTATTGATCGGAACCGGTTTGGCCCAACCGAATAAAAATCCGCTCGGAGCACCGAGGAGCATCGGAATAAAATAGGTCATGAGAGGGACGAGGATCGAGCCGAAAGGATCGATATGAATGAGAGGATTGATGCTGAGGCGACCTTGGTTTTTGGCGGTAGTATCGCCGTATTTATAGGCGACCCAGCCATGCATGATCTCATGGCCGATAATGGCGATGAGAAGGGCAAAAATCGCAGCAGCGATTTCGAGCGGTTCAATAAAGCTCATGGTCATTGGCATCTTCGAGAATTCGTTCGGCTATGGCACGATCCAAATGCTCTTTTTGTTCTAAATCGCTCGGTGTTTGTCCGATACGATCCCAACGCACTTCATAATTCGCGTCCATACTAAAGTAAACAAACCATGGTGTTCCCTCGATTAAACCGTACGGAACAGATCCCCAAAAACGGCTGTCATTGGAGTGGTCGCGATTATCACCCATCATA
Organism: Sulfuricurvum sp. RIFCSPLOWO2_12_FULL_43_24; assembly: GCF_001829605.1. Classification (NCBI taxonomy): domain Bacteria; kingdom Pseudomonadati; phylum Campylobacterota; class Epsilonproteobacteria; order Campylobacterales; family Sulfurimonadaceae; genus Sulfuricurvum; species Sulfuricurvum sp. RIFCSPLOWO2_12_FULL_43_24. Next base: position 14,458 of record NZ_MIBT01000019.1, read on the forward strand.
AAGTATTCCCCTTCAGGAACCTGGATCGGAGCAAAATTGAAAAGTTCGACGGGGAAAATTCCGTTATCGACCATTTTTTCATCGTTATGAATACCCGGATGCTCTTTAGCATAAGGATTTTTGACCCACAGTTTGCCCTCAACTTCTACGAGTTCATAGTCTGCAAATGCTTTACGGGCGTATTCATCCCCTTCACGCGGGTGGAGATAGAGAACTTTATCTTGTAAAAAGAGCTCATCCCCCGGTAGTGCGACACATCGTTTGACGTAGTGAAGCTGTGTATTGTTCGGATAGCGGAAAATAACGATATCACCACGTGCAGGTTCATCGCCATCAAGAATATGTCCGTCGGTTCCCGGAATGAGAGGGATTTCGAGAAATGGGATATGAGGGGTCGAAATCCCGTAGGCAAATTTTTTGGCAAACAGATGATCCCCCACCAAAAGAGAGTCTTTCATTGATCCGCTGGGGATACGAAACGCTTGTGCCACGAAGAAAATAATAAACAGAACAATGATAATCGTTCCTGTCCATGTATTGGAAAAACGGTAAGCGCTGTGCGCTGCAGTAAATATTTTTTTCTTCAAAATCAGTTCTCTTCTTGTGCGTGAATTTTGGCGGCTTTGAGGGTATTGGATAGAAGCATCGCGATGGTCATAGGACCCACTCCGCCCGGTACCGGAGTGATGTAGGATGTTTTAGGAGCAACAGCATCGTAATCAACATCACCGACGAGACGGCCATCCGGGGCTCGGTTGATTCCAATATCGATGACAATGGCATCAGCTTTGACCATATCCTCTTTGATGAGATTAATGACACCTGCTCCTACGAGGATAACATCAGCAGAGAGGGTATGCTTTTTCAGATCATCGGTAAAAATATGACAGATTTCAACCGTTGCATTGGCGTTTAGTAAAAGTGCCGCCATCGGTTTTCC
>NZ_MIBT01000020.1:0-14092 GCF_001829605.1 Sulfuricurvum sp. RIFCSPLOWO2_12_FULL_43_24
TAGCACTCTCGTTAGGGGGAAAACTGATCTCGCCGATGACCCACAATAAACAAGAGATTATGCTATTGAATGTCGTCGAAGAGATGGCGATAGCCTCAGGGATAGCACCGCCTCCCGTATATCTCCTGCATGATCAGGGGATCAATGCCTTCGCCGCCGGATTCACCTATGAAGATGCGGTGATCGGAATCACACAGGGTGCATTGGATGCATTGGATCGACAAGAGCTTCAGGGGGTAATCGCCCATGAGTTCAGCCATATTTTTCACGGAGATATGCGCCTCAATCTTCACCTCTCAGGTCTAATATACGGGATCGTTTTTATCGGCGGAATAGGACATTTTATCTTTGATGTTTTAGATTCTTCATCAATACGTCATAGCGTTTCTCGTTCTTCGAATGATAAAAAAGGGGGAAGCCTAATCGTCGCCATCTATCTGTTTGCACTCGGCTTAACCATCATCGGCTGGTTGGGAACGATGATCAGCGAATTGATAAAAGCGATGATATCCCGCCAGCGCGAATATCTTGCCGATGCTTCGGCGGTTCAGTACACCCGCTATCCCGATGGTATTGCCGGAGCGTTGAAAAAAATCGGTGCATCTGCGTACGGTTCAAGCGTCTCATCCAGTGCCGGCGGCGATTTCAGCCACCTATTTTTTTCCGACGGTACTTCCAATTTTTGGGATCATTGGTTCTCTACTCATCCCAAACTCGAAGATCGGATACGACGGATTGATCCGAGATGGGACGGGAAATTTGCCTCTGAGAAATCGTCTCAAAAACATTACGCCCAAAGCGAACAAACCACTTTTAACGTCCCCAAGCAGCCCAAAGAGGAAATCAAATCCAATCCGATTACATTCGATACTCTCTCACGTATGCCCAATCCATCAGGTAATTTTCATTCCGTCTCTTCCACTTTTGAAGCAGTTGACATCCCATTAGAAATCCAATCTATGACCGCAAATCCGCTCAGTGCCCAATGGATAATCTATGCTTTACTTTTGGGTAGTCAACACAACGAATTACGACTTCAAAAAGAGTCATTGGGGAGTGCATGGGAAAAAACACAAAATGTTTTGAAAACGATCGAATCTCTACCCCGATCATCTCATTTGAACTTGCTCCTCTTAGCAATACCAAACTTAAAAATGATGTCAACACTGCAATATGAACAGTTCCGTAAAACGATAGAAAAGCTGATTGATGCCGATAAACATATATCCATTTGGGAGTGGACGCTACGAAGTATACTTCTGACTCCGCTGGATTATGAGTACGGTTTGACTAAAATTCCTAAAAGTATGTTCCAATCCTCAAAACAAATTCAACATTCACTCAACATTGTATTTGTTTTTCTGGCAAAAACCCAATTTTCCAATGAAGAGACAGTTAGATTTCTTCTCCAAAAAACAGCCGAACAGTTTGATTTGGAACCGTTTCAATATTTAGAAGATCTCACCATCGACCAAGTCGATCTAGCGGTACGAAAAATTGCCCTAAGCGACAGCTCCCTCAAAACAAAAATAATCGATGCAACCGAAACCTTATTGAAGTACGACAGTAGATATCATGAAGATGACGCAGAAATTTTAACAGCATTCAAAACACTTTTACATGTATAAATTTAAATCAGACTATGTTTTATTTTCTTTGACTTTTTCGTCTAAAGTTTCAGAACCCCATGTAGGTGCCCATGCTATAATTTCAACCAAAGCGTTTAACCCTATTCTTATACCATTGCCCTAAGGAACAACCATGACTATCAAAAAAGACTGTATCGTCACCATCGACTATCACATTAACGACACCGAAGGAAATCTTCTCCACGAGGAAGAGGAGGCTCTTGTTTACCTGCACGGTAATTATGGTCATATTTTCCCTACGGTTGAAAAAGCATTAGAGGGGAAAAGTATCGGAGAAACATTCAAAATTGAACTCACCGCCGATAAAGCATTCGGAAATTATGACCCTACACTCGTTGTTACGGAAGAGCTCAGTGAACTGCCGGTAGAAGTAAGCGTCGGAATGGAACTCGATGGCTATTTTGAAGAAGACTCTGAGGATGTCATCATCTATACCGTAACCGATATCGAAGGCGATCATGCCACACTCGATGGTAATCACCCACTTGCGGGAATGGACCTCGTTTTCGAGGGGACCGTTTTAGATATCCATGAAGCAACACCCGAAGAGATCAAAGAGGTGCAGGAGTTTCATCACCAACACTGATTAGATCCAAATCCGAAACGAGCGTATAAAAAGCTTTACCTTCTCGGTATTGCTACTCGTCTTCCCGATTGCTATGAAGTCATTAACACTCCAAAATATTGCATTTTGCCCTATTTCTTTCCATTACTCTTTTTGTCATTGTATAATCAACATGATTGAAGCAACAACTTTTTAAAGGCTCCAACCTTGAGCGAATCCTTAACCGACAAATACAAAGTTCTCAAACACACCTTTGGTTTCTCCAGTTTTAGAGAGATGCAAGAAGATGCGGTAGACGCGATTCTGAGCCGTCGTGATTTGGCAATGTTACTCCCTACCGGAGGGGGAAAATCGCTCTGTTACCAGCTCCCTACCCTGCTGATGGATGGGATCACGATTGTCGTCTCTCCCCTCATCGCCCTCATGCATGATCAGGTGATTGCCCTCAAAGAGCTCGGGATCGAAGCGGAGATGATCTCCTCATCGCAATCGCCGCAAGAACAACAAGAGGCATTTTCCAAGGCTAAAAACGGCGTTTTAAAACTCCTCTACATCGCCCCCGAAAGACTGGCAAACGTCTCCTTTCTCTCATGGCTCGAAATGCTCGATATCAACTTTTTCGTCATCGACGAAGCCCACTGTATCAGTGAGTGGGGGCATGAGTTTCGTGATGATTACCGACGGCTGGGTGAGTTGCGCTCCGCTTTTCCTCATACCCCTATCGCTGCCTTCACCGCTACCGCTACCCCAAAAGTACGGGAAGACATCCTCTCGCAACTGGGGCTCAACGATCCGCTGATCCTCCGCGCCCCGGTACTGCGTAAAAACATCAAGATCACTGTTCGAGAGCGTGATGGCGGATGGCGCAATGAGCTGATGAATATTTTAAAAGAGCACGAAGGGGAGAGTGGGATTGTCTATGCCTTCTCCCGCCGCGAAACCGAAGAGCTCGCCGAATTTCTCTCTAAAAAAGGGATCAAATGTTTAGCCTATCATGCGGGGATGAGCGGCTCCATACGTCACGATACCCATACATCGTTTCTAAACGACGAAACGCAGATCATTGTCGCCACCGTCGCATTCGGGATGGGAATTGACAAGGGGAATATTCGCTTCGTCATCCACACCTCACTTCCTAAAACCATCGAAAACTACTATCAGGAAATCGGACGTGCCGGACGGGATGGAATCGACTCCGAAGCGATACTCTTTTATTCGGGAACTGATTTTTACAACAAAAAACGGCTTATCGATGAGGGGAGTGACCCCCAATATCGCGAGATGATCCTTAGCAAGCTCCGCGCATCGATGGATTACGCAACTGCCGAGGAGTGCCGCCATCGTCTAATCGCCTCCTATTTCAGCGATACAATCGCCCCTTGCGGTGACAAATGCGACAACTGTGTGGGCAGTGATATCCAAAAGCAAGAGATAACCACCCCCGCCCAAAAGTTCCTCTCCTGTCTCTATAAAACGGGTGAGCGATTCGGAGCCACCTATATCTCCGAAGTGCTTTGCGGAGAGGAAAAAGAAAAAATCCTCTCCAATTCCCATCAAAACCTGAGCGTTTTCGGGATTGGAAAAGAGTTGAGTAAGAGCACATGGAGCACCATCTCCAAAAGACTCATCGAACTGGGAGCTATTGAGCCCGATGAGTACAAAGCACTGAAAATCACCCCCGTCGGAGCCGACATATTGAGAGGAAAGATGGCTGTTCATATCCGATCAGATCGTCTATCGACCAAAAAAGTAACGCTAACATCCAAACACTCCGATCTCCACACCCCGAAATACTTCGAAAACTTCAAAGCCCTACGCGCTACCATCGCCAAAGAACACCATATCCCCGCCTACATCGTCTTCGGAGATAAAACCCTCTACTCCCTTGCCGAACAGCTCCCAAATACTAAAGAAGAGATGTTGGGTATCAGCGGTATCGGAGAAGTAAAATTCGAACGATACGGAGAAGCATTTTTGAACCTCTCGCATGAGTTGAGGGAAAAAGAGAGGGATTGATTAAGCGTCTATCATCCCCCGCCCCCTCTCCGACAAAAACGGGGCGATATGGATTTTAAACATTGCCTCTTTTGTCTCGCGTATCGATTCACGACTCACTTCGCCATCCATCGAGGCGAACACTTGCCAATACGCCGTGACAAACCAATAGAGCTTGGCACGCAAAGGGATCTCCTCTTTGTCGATATGTTCCAATATCTCTTCGCTGTGCAAATATCGGATCACCCCTGTTATCTGATTGATCCGCTTCTCCTGATTAATGACAAACGCCCTTTTTAGTTCGCCATCAAGCGCCATTAATACCGGAGCATCCCGCATCAAAAATCGATATTCCCAAAACAGATCGCCGTAATGATCGAACGATTCATCTAATACATTTAAGGGGTTCGGTGAACTGAGCATTTTTTCAAAACTCTTTAGCGATTCGATCCGCTCCGACATCTCAGCGTAGATTTCTCGGATAATCTCTTCTTTGTTGCGGTAATGATAGTAGAGATTTCCCGCCGATATCCCTGCCGCTTTAGCAATATGGTTGGTCGTGATTGAGAGCGAATCATGGAGATTAAACAGCTCGATGGCGGTGTTTTTAATCCGCTCTTTGGTTGTGATCTTTTTTGGTTTTTTCATGGGAAAATTCTACCATATTTAGAGTACAAATACGAATTAAATAATATATATTAGAGTAATTACACTAATATTAAGATGTATTTTAGATTTTTGATACTACTATGCCCCTATCTGATCGGGTGAGGAGCTAATGTATGGTACAGGGAAAACCGGGTGATGGATTGCCTAGAGGGGAGTTTTTAGTGATTCGATTGTTATTGATACCTATGGTGCGGACATTTTTTACATGGCACATCGCCTTTTGGCTTTTTAAACGAGAAGCTAGGATTATCATCTCTCTTTTGGAAAAGCTGAGCGAAGAGGAGCGGTTACAACAAGTCGTTATCGACAAAACCTTCGCCATCGAAGATCACTCACGCCAATTTTCACTCAACATGGTGATCGAGCACCTCTGCATCACAGGACGCAAAGTAACGAGCGTCATCGCCGCACTCACCGAGGAGCAAGAGTTTAGTGAAATTGTCACGATAGCGGGGGTAAAGCCGTTCGCAAACCGTTCCGGTACACTCGATGATTTTAAAGCCTTTATCGATGAGTACCAAAGCTTTTTCACCACATTGCCGAAACATCACTCTAAAATGACCAAAGCCCATCCGTGGTTTTACTCCTTCAACAACTTCGATTGGTGCTCTTTTATGTACATGCACACCTTTATCCATCGCCGACAAATCCAAGCAATTATCAAAGCCTCAAAGGAGAACCGATGAACAATACACTCGGAACATTATCCCGTGTCATAGGGTTATTTGTACTTTTACTAGGGGGATGGTTTTTGGCGGTAACGGTACTCTATACTCTAGTTACCCTGATCATCGGAAACACTTTTGAATGGCGTTATGTTGGAGTGCTGTTTGGTGCGGTTGTACTCATTAGGATGGTTTATCCTCGTAATGTTTTTGCGTGGTAAATACTATGCGACCTGAACCTTATCACAATGCTGAATGACATTAATGTCATCACCTTTTTTCTGCATCGTTTTATACAGATCGTATTCGTTTTGCAGATTCAGCCATAATTGTGCCGATGTACCGAAATACTTTGAAAGTTTCAAAGCCATTTCGGTCGTAATACCCCGTTTTTCATTGACCAGTTCGTTGATCGCTCGAAACGAAGTATGCAGTGATTTTGCCAATGCACTTTGTGAAATTTCCAAAGGGGTCAAAAACTCTTCTCTGAGGATTTCACCCGGATGTATCGGCTGTCGTTCTAATGCAAACATCTCTACTCTCCTTAATGGTAGTCTATAATCTGTACGTCATACGCATCATGGGCTTCATACGCGAATACGATACGGTATTGATCATTGATACGAATACTGTATCGTCCCGCATAATTGCCTTTTAGCGATTCCAACCGATTCCCAGGCGGTATTTTGAGGTCGTTGACATCTATCGCACCGTTGAGATATGAGAGTTTCCGCAATGCTGATTTGTGAACATCAGCGGGAATCTTTTTACTCTTACCCGTAATATAAAACTGTTCGGTCTCTTTATCCGCAAACGATTTAATCATAGCACATTATAACATATAGTGTAATACTTTAATCTAAAGTTTCAATTTGACAAAGCACCTAATTCTATTTTACATTTATGTGTTTATTAGTTATAATTAATAATAAAAATGTTCTTATAAAAAAGGTTGTAAATGACAAACCAGCAAGAAATTTCACCTCATTTCTATCGTAATAATTTCAATATTATCGACATAATAAAAACTGGTTTCCAGTATACAAATGGATTTAAAGCTACTGCTTGGAAAGTTATATTTATATTAGCAGTAATTATGTATCTTCTGTATACATTAATATGGTTGATTTTTCCTGATCTCAAACCTTACTCCGAACAAGTTAAAGAAAGTTTTAATATCGTCGACTTTATTGCTATACCTGTGATAGCACCTTTAATGACTGGTTTTGATATGATTATCATCAACTATTTAAGAGGTAAAAATGTATCCTATAAATCTATATTCCAATATTATCCAATCATGTGGAAATTATCATTAGCTAGTCTATTTGTATATTTAATACAAGAGGTTATCTCATTAATTACAAATTTAGTTGGCAATTATTTGCATTTAAAGTGGTTTCTCATTATGTCTTATATATTATCTATGATTATTACAATAATATATATGTTTACCTTACCTCTTATTGCCGACAAAGGATTAAAAATATGGGATGCTATGGAACTATCACGGAAATCAGTCTTTGCCCATTTTTTTAGCATCATAATTTTATATATTTTATTAGTAATTGTCATGATTCTAAGTGCAATTCCACTTGGTATTGGGATGATATGGACAGTACCAATGATGTTTATTGCATTTTATGGCTTACTGTATCGTATGATGTTTGATGGAGTTAGTTACGATATTGAAGAAAAAATTGTCGCCCAATAAGCACAACTTTAATATGCAATTTTCCTCGACCCAAAAAATCTTACGCGAGGGAGTTATCCCTCCCCTTTATCAACTTTCCCCCGCATTTTCTTAATATTCCCATGTTTCGTCTTACTGTCCATCCGCCGTTTCTGCGAGTTCTTCGTCGGTTTGGTCGGTTTACGCTTTTTTTGAACGATGGTAACGCTTTTGATAAGTTCTCTAAGCCGTTCCAACGCCGCTTCTTTGTTCTCTTCCTGACTTCTTGATTCTTGGGATTTGATGTTGATAATCCCCTCTTTGGTAATGCGGTGATCAGTAAGTGCTAAAAGACGTTCTTTGTAGAAATCGGGAAGGGTTGAAGCACTGATGTCGAAACGTAAATGGATCGCGGTGGAGACTTTGTTGACGTTTTGACCGCCAGAACCCTGAGAGCGTATAGCGGTTATCTCGATTTCGGAATCGGGAATGCTAACGGTGTGGGAGATTTGGAGCATGATATACCTCTCTAAAGGGAGAGATTATCTCCCCCGTCCGCCCGATTTTTTCGGTGAAGGCTTTTTCGTATTACCGAAGGCACTGTTTCTGGCTGAAGAATCGCTTTTACCGACGAGTTCATCCCGTGCGAGACGTGGTCCCCGTTTGCCGACGAATTTAGGCTGAACGGGAGCTTTTTTACGTTTATTCCCGAATGCTCCCGCCGTTTTTTCTTTTTTCTCTCCCTCTTTGGAGAGACTTTTACCCCGTGTTTTTACCAATGCGTTATCCGCAGGCGGTTCAAATCCAGCAACCAAGATAGTCTCGACATTTTTGCCGAGCATGGTGATGATTTTTGACCATGAGATGTGCTCTGCTGAGGAGAGGAGCGTGATCGCTAGCCCCTCATTTCCCGCGCGTCCCGTACGCCCGATACGGTGGAGATAGTCGGTACTGACGTGAGGAATGTCGTAGTTGATAACGACGTCTAGCCCCTCGATATCCAAACCGCGTGCGGCAATATCGGTTGCGACGAGGATACGGGCAGATCCTTCACGAAATTCACTGAGTGCACGATCTCTGGCACCGTGTTTTTTATCGCCGTGAATCACAACATTTTTGAGACCGCTGGCGGTTAGATCGGCACTCACTTCGTCTGCTTCGGCTTTCGTACGGGTAAAGACGAGAACCTGCGGATAGTTGTTCGAGCCTATCAGGAATGAAAGAAGCTCTTTTTTACGCTCTTTTTCAACCGGATGAACCACTTGACGAAGCGTCATATCGGCGGCTTTGAGGTTATCGATCTCAACGAGGAGCGCTTTTTTGAGGATTTTTTCACTCAGTTGTTTCACCGCAGGGGTCATCGTTGCAGAAAAAAGCATGTTTTGGCGATTGAGCGGGAGAAGATCGATAATCTGCCCTACCTCACGGATAAAGCCCATATCAAAAATCGTATCGGCTTCATCAAACACCAAATACTCGATTCGAGAGAGCGGAACGTGCCCTTGTTTGTTCAGCTCGATCAAGCGTCCAGGAGTAGCAACGATGATATCAACCCCCTCTCCCAGCTCTTTCGCCTGACGTGCCATATTGGCTCCGCCATAGAGAGCGATACACGTTAGTTCAAGCCCCTGTGCATACGATTCGATCGCTGCGCACACTTGGGATGCGAGCTCACGTGTCGGGACGATGACCAATGCTCTGGCACTGGATTGTTTCCCTTGGAGTGTGAGTAATTTTTGGATGATCGGGAGGGCGAATGCGGCTGTTTTCCCTGTTCCGGTTTGTGCCGCTCCGAGAACATCTCGTCCCCGCAGTACGAGAGGAATCACCTGAGTTTGAATCGGTGTCGGCTCAGTGTATCCTTTCTCGATTAGGGTTTCGAGAAGGTGGGCATTAAGCCCTAAAGTCGTAAATGACATGATAATAGTACCTTTTTGGTATTTTGTTCATGAATGTTAACATTTTATCGCTTCAAACCTCCCATTTATGGCATTTTTTTTGCTACGATACCGCAATTGATTTGAGAGGGAGAAAAGAGTGAGAGCAATAATGCTTTTAGTGACGTTAGCAGCGTTTTCATGGGGGGCTTCGACAAGCGGAATTGTTTTGGATAAAAAAACGGCTAAGCCGATCGCATCTGCCATTGTCATTTCGGGAAATAAAGAGTACCGAACCGATGAAAACGGTACCTTTCGAATCCCCAAAACTAATTTAGTGGGTATCCGCGCTGTAGGATATGAGCGCAAATTTTATAAAAACAGCGGGAAAATGTATCTGAACCGTGTTATCCCGAAAGCCCTGTATCTTTCGAGCTTCGGGGCAACTCACGGTAAAATCATGGGCAATGCGAAACATTTGATCTGTACTACCGAGGTAAATGCTCTCGTTATAGACATCAAAATGGACCGTGGCCAAATTGCATTTAAAACCGCAAATCCAATTGCAAATAAAATCGGGGCTCAAGAGGTGATCTTGTTTAAAGACCTCCCGAAATTTGTGGCTGATTTGAAAAAAGAGGGAATCTATACCATTGCTCGTATCGTCTCATTCAAAGATACCCCTTATATCACTGCCTATCCGCAATTCGGGGTCAAAAAAACCGACGGGACACTGTTTAAAGACAAAGAGGGACTTTATTGGGTCGATGCTTCCCGTAAAGAGTCTTGGAAATACATCATTGATATTGCCGAAGAATCGGCCAAAGCGGGATTTGATGAGATTCAATTCGACTATGTTCGATTTCCGGACCGCAAAGGGATCAAATTTTCGGTCGAAAACAACCAAGCCAACCGCGTACAAGCCATCAGCGGATTTTTGGAAAGTGCCCGTACCCGCCTGATCCCCTATAATGTCTTTATCTCAGCCGATATTTTCGGCTACGTAAGCTGGCATGATGCCGATATCGAAATAGGTCAGCGTGTCGATGCACTTGCACCGTATGTCGATTATCTCTCTCCAATGCTCTACCCAAGCGGATTTAATGCGGGAATTCCGGGATATACCAATCCGGTTGCCGCGAACTATGAAATCGTAAAACACTCTCTCGATAAAGCCCTCGAAAAATCAGGCGGTTCACCGCTCGCTTATCGACCATGGCTTCAAGCGTTTCGTGACTACGCGTTTGATCGCCGCATCTACGGTGACAAAGAGATCCGAGATCAAATCCGTGCCAGTGACGACTTCGGAAGCTGCGGATGGATTCTCTGGAATCCGCGCAACGTCTATACGGCTGCAGGCTTAATCCGTCTCGAACGTACTGCCGCTAAAAAAGTAGTAAAACCAGCTTCGTAAGTGAATACGCTCCCCATCCATGAGGTGATCCGCGATATTCGCTCCACCCTCGTATCCTACAATCGCCTTATCCTACAAGCCCCTCCGGGGGCCGGAAAAACCACCGCTGTCCCCCTCGCTCTTTTGGATGAACCGTGGCTCAAAGAAAAACAGATCATTATGCTCGAACCCCGCCGTATCGCGGCTCGCAGTTCGGCATCACGCATGGCACAGTTACTGGGGGAAAAAGTCGGGATGCGGGTCGGATACCAAATCCGAGCCGAAAAAAAACTGAGCGATAAAACCAAAATTCTTGTCGTTACCGAGGGAATTTTGACTCGTATGCTCCAAAATAATCCCTCACTCGAACATGTTGCCCTCATTATCTTTGATGAGTTCCATGAACGCCATCTGCACAGCGATCTTTCCCTCGCCTTTGCCCTCCAGTCTCAGGAGTTTTTACGCGAAGATTTAAAGATTATGGTGATGTCGGCAACACTCGATACCCAGACATTGCAAACACTTATGGAGAATCCGCCTCTCATCACCAGCGAAGGTCGCAGTTATCCGATCACCTTAGAGTATTTACCGCCCAACAGCCCCACTGTTGAACCCAAAAAAATCGTCCCCGCACTGATGAATATACTTCAAAACAGCATTCAAAATGATGAAGGGGACATCCTCGTATTTTTACCCGGCGAGCGTGAAATCCGATCACTCGAAACCGCCCTCAAAGAGCATTGTAAAAGTATTGATCTCGATATCACACCCCTTTACGGTGAACTTTCCAAAGAGGCTCAGGAGCGAGCTATTTTCCCCTCAGCGAAGCGTAAAATCGTACTCGCCACCAACATTGCCGAAACAAGTCTCACCATCGAGGGGATCACAGTCGTCGTCGATTCGGGTCTGGAAAAAGTCCTCACCTTCGATCCCCGAAGTGGGATGGAACGGCTTATTACCCAAAAAATTTCTCGTGCTTCCGCCGATCAGCGTTCAGGTCGTGCCGGTCGTTTAAGCGAAGGGAAATGTTACCGACTGTGGAGCGAAACTTCTCATCACGCCCTCCCTCCCCATAAAGAGCCGGAAATTCGTCTGTGCGACCTCACACCGCTCGCTTTGGAACTAAGCGCATGGGGAGATTCGGAACTCTCATGGATCACCCCGCCTCCTGCAAAAGCGCTGAGTCATGGATTAGAACTTCTGAGTATCTTAGGGGCTACGGATTATAAAGGAAATATTACCCCTCACGGCAAAGCGATGATTGCATTAGGTCTTCATCCCCGACTTGCCCACATGATTCTCATCGCCAAAACCCTTGAAGCCCAGAGCGAAGCAATACTCCTTGCCGCATTGCTGAATGAACGCGATCTCTTTTCAAAAAGTACCCACCGTTCTTCCGATATGCGAGAGCGTTTTTGGATTCTATCGGATCATCTGCGTGGCAAAACAATCGCTGCCGAACAGACTCAAAACTCTGAAACCATACTCAAAACCGCAAGAGAACTATCGAACCGCCTCAACATGACGCTGCGACTATCAGAAAATTTCCCTTCATCGATGATTGCCCTTTTACTTGCCCTCGCCTATCCGGATCGAATTGCTCGTCTACGAACGCCAAAGGGGGATAAATATCTCCTCAGCAACGCTAAAGAGGCAATTTTAAGCCGTGAAGATGATTTACACGGTGAAGAGTGGCTCGTTATTTGTGAAAGCGACGGTGATTCGACGATGGCGCGTATCTATCGGTGTTCACCACTCGATATCAATCTATTGGAACGTCATGAGCCTGAACTTTTTACGAGAGAAGAGAAAATTAGCTGGAATAGCGAATCAAAACGGGTTGAAGCACGAGAGATTACGAGGATTGGGGCGATCATCCTCGACTCACACCCTCTTGCTCATCTCGACACTGTAGAGGTTAAACAAAAACTCTTAGAGGGGATCCGATATCATGGCATAGAGGCTTTGACTCACTCACCGCAAGCACTCTCTCTTCGCCATCGTCTCCAAGCCCTGCATCACTATTCACCTGAAAACGCTATGGGTGATTTTAGCGATGAATTTCTCCTAAATTCTTTGGAAACATGGCTTTTACCCCATATCACTACCCAAAGCTCACTGCGTGAATGTGAATCTCTCGATCTCTACACTATTCTAGCCTCACAGCTCACGTGGGAACAAACGCAACGATTAAACACCCTCTTGCCGACACACTTTAGCGCCCCCACCGGAAGTACCATAGCATTGGATTATTCTGATCCCGAAGCGGTCATTTTGGCAGTGCGGATACAGGAAGTTTTCGGTCTCACTACCCATCCGAGTATCATGGAGGGGAAAATACCGCTGCTGGTGCATTTGCTCTCCCCTGCCCGCCGTCCGATCCAAGTGACCCGTGATCTGGTCGGGTTTTGGGAGGGTTCATACAGCGATGTCAAAAAAGAGCTCAAAGGGAGATACCCCAAACACTACTGGCCGGATGATCCGCGCAATGCCGAGGCGACGAGCAGAACAAAAAAATATATGGGCAACTAACTGTGTACCCGTTCATGGTTCTACAGGCTCACCACGAACGAAACTATATTGATAGTTTTAAATACTCACCCGATCTTCCATCGCTTTCGTGAGAGAGAGGATATCGACATTCTCCAGACTAACCCCCGTCGGAACCCCCTGCGCAATACGGCTAAAGCGTACATCGCAATCCATCAGTTTATCTTCGATGTAGAGCATAACCCCCTGATTCGCGATCGAGGGAGTAAGGGCAAAAATCACCTCTTTAATCCCGCTTTGGATAATCCCGCGTAAATGGGAAATATCGAGCTCTTCAATTGATTCAAGGACAAAATAGCGCCCGTCAAACAGAGCATTCTCTTCAAAAGTCAAAATATCTTTGGCATTTTCAACAATACAAAGGATTTCGTGATTACGCCGTTCATCACTGCAAATAGCACACAATTCGTCTTCGCTCAACCCTCCGCACGATCGACATTTTTTGAGGCTGGTGATCGCATTTTCGATTGCGTGGGCAAGTTTAAGTGCACCGAAACTGTCATGCATCACCATATGATACGCTAAACGGGTCGCGGACTTTTGTCCGATAGTTGGGAGCTGTTGGAGTGCATCAACAAGGCGGTTAAATTTTTCAAGTGATCTTTTCATAATCGATATTGTAGCAAAGGTCGTGCCATAAATAGTTTAGTCTTATTGACTCAATTAAGCTAACACTCTTTTCGACATGGTATAATTGCGCGAAAAATATGTTTTTGGAGTTATTGCGTGGAAGAAATGAGCTATTATGAGATTTTAGAGGTCACCAAAAATGCCAACGGAGACGAAATCAAAAAAGCCTACCGAAAAATGGCGAAACTTTACCATCCAGACCGTAATCCGAACGATGACACGGCAGAACATAAGTTCAAACTCTGCAATGAAGCGTACCAAGTTTTGAGTGATGATCAACAACGTGCACGCTATGACCGTTACGGCAAAGAAGGACTGCAAGGGGGGGCGGGTCGACGAAGCAGCGGCGGCGGGTTTGATGATCTCGGAAGTATTTTCGAAGAGATGTTCAACGGCTTTGCAGGCGGCGGACGCAAACAATCTCGTG
>NZ_MIBT01000021.1:0-824 GCF_001829605.1 Sulfuricurvum sp. RIFCSPLOWO2_12_FULL_43_24
TCACTTTAATAGCCGTTAGCCAAAAAAACGAGGAATTTACAGATAGTAGTCCAAGAATAAAAGTCATTGCTAAGAGAATAAAATACATAGGTATACTACTTTTACTATTTACTTTAGCATCTACCGCATTTCTATATTATCAAGATAACAAATATGACAATAGTTCTGATAAAGAAAAATTAAAAGTTGCATTATTTAAAAGAACAAAAATATGTTCATCTGAACCCAAGGTAGAATCTTCAAAAACGACAGGAATAATTGAAGTTATTCAGCCAACAACTGATTATGACATTGAAGCTAAAAAAGCGATTTACATGTTCAATTCTCCACTAAAACTATTAGAGTGGGGAGTTCCTATTGTTAGAATGAACGGAATGGATTATTCCTTATATAAACGGTCAAATGAAACATTATTAATTGCACGAAAAGCAGTGAAAAAAGCTAAATTTCAACTTATAATTTCTAAAAATGACCAAGATATACGTACAATTATCAAGAGTATAGAATTTGAAAAAGGTATAAAAAAAGAAAAAAATCTTGTTGATCAGATATGGAAAAAGAAATCTATATCAAAAAATGACACTGAAGTATTTTGTCCAGAATTTCTTATTAATCCCAATATACAACAACATCCCAGAAAAATGATATTGCAAGCCCTTAATATCAAAAACAACACCAATATAACTGAATTCTCAACAATGAATCCTAATCGTGTTGAGGCAAAATTTTATCATGACTTTTCAAAAGATATTAATGAAACAAAACTGACCGAAAGCAGTCTCAAAGGTCATCCGATCTATGCAGATTGCCCTCAGGATATTTAT
>NZ_MIBT01000021.1:864-29421 GCF_001829605.1 Sulfuricurvum sp. RIFCSPLOWO2_12_FULL_43_24
TGTATATTAGTGGCACTTATTTTTTCCATCTAAATAATAATTCCTATCCGATAGACACCTATTCATGTGATAAAAATTTTCTTTACACCTATAGTGAACAAAGTCGTATGGCAATAGGAGAAAAAGATCCCCATGAGATATCATTTATACTTCAAAAAAGGACAATAGACAATTATTCCATCGAATGGTCAAAAGAAGTTCATTATAATGGAAAACATTTTTTTAAAGGTGCTAAATTTTTATCAGCACATGAAGAAGATCAAAAAATATTTATTAAACTGTATGATACTTATTTGAAAAAAATTGTTACTATTGTTCTACCTATTCCATCTCAATCGCCCACTTTTTAATCACCCCTAGCACACACCTTGCACTATAATGTCTCTATGGAAACTTTACTCTTATCAATCTTTTTAACCGTAGCCATCGCGACAGTTCTCAACATCATCCTAAAGCGATTCGGTATCTCTCATATTATCGGCTATATCACGACAGGGACGATCGTGAGTACCCTTTTTGGCTTCAATGGCTCGGCGAACGATTCACTCGATTTTATCGGGGAGTTCGGGATTGTCTTTTTGATGTTTACGATCGGGCTGGAACTGAGTCTGGAAAAGATCAAAAAGATGAAAGAGATACTCCTCACCAACGGACTGCTGCAAGTCGTATTCAGCGTCGTGGTGATCTTTTTGCTCTCCCATTATCTATTTCGTCTCGATTTCAATACGTCACTGATCATCTCTTTGGCATTTTCCCTCTCTTCCACTGCCATCGTCCTCACCTATCTGAAAGAGTCCAAAGACATCCACACCCCCTACGGGCAAAAATCGATGGGAATATTGATTTTTCAAGACCTCGCGGTCATCCCGATTTTGCTCCTTATCACCTTTTTATCGAATGACACCCTCTCGCTGGGCGAAGTATTGTGGAAAACACTCCTCTCCGCCATTTTCGTCGTCGTTTTTATGTTTACCCTCGGAGATAAAATCGTTAATGCTCTTTTGCAGTTTTCAGCCAAAACAGAGCTTGAAGAGCTTTTTTTAGGCTCCGTTTTCTCCATCCTCATCGGTGCGGCACTTCTCGCACACAGCATGGGGTTCACCTACTCGCTGGGGGCGTTTATCGCAGGGATGATCATTGCCGATACCCGATTTAGCGTCAAAGTAGAGTCCGATATCGCCACCTATAAAGACCTCCTTTTAGGGGCTTTTTTCTTCGGCGTCGGAACCAAGATCGACATGCTCTACTTTGCCGAAAACATCCACATTATTACGTTTGTTTTCATTTTTGCCATGCTTTTTAAAGCGGTCGTTATCTATGCGATCATTCGACGCAACTCTGACAAAAACACCTCCGCCAAAACCGCCCTTTCGCTCGCCCAAATCGGAGAGTTCTCTTTTGCCATTTTTGCTTTGGCCGGATCAGAAAAACTGATTAGTGAAGAGATGGCAAGCTTTTTAATCTTGGTCAGCGTCATTTCAATGATCCTCACCCCCTTTATCATCGGGAATATTTACAAACTCTCCTCCTATTTTGAAAAAGAGTTTTATGAGTCGGATGTCATTACCCCTATCGAACGCCAAGATCACATTATCGTCGCAGGTTTTGCGACATTGGGTAAAATTGTCGCTGCTTCGTTACAATCCCAAGGGGCGAACTTCATCATCATTTCCGACAACCTAAAACACGTTTTGCACGCCAGAAAACTGGGTTATATGGCCTATTTCGGTCACTTGAACAAACTCCCCGTTTTGGAATCGTTGATGGTCAAAGAAGCTCAGGCGATCATCATCACGATGAGCGGTGAGCAAAACCGCCGACTCATCAGTGAAGCGGTTCTGCATTATGATAAAAAGGCCCATGTTATTATTAAAATCGACAGTGTTGAAGAACGTAAAAATTTGAGAGATTTGAGCGAACTTGAATTTGTCGATGCCAGCTTTGAAATTGCTGATTTATTGGTAAAACGGGCATTTAAAAGCTGCTCTTAAAGTAAGTTGGAACCTCATTATCATTTATTAACAGTTTTTGCGGTAAAATTGGGCGATTTTTTACCCAAGGTGTTTACAAATATGATAGATGTCGTTCAAATTCAAAAAATTTTACCCCACCGTTTTCCTTTTCTCCTTGTTGATCGCGTTACTGCTATTACTCCCAATGAGTCATTAATCGGTTACAAAAACGTCACTATCGGTGAACAGATTTTTGAAGGCCATTTTCCGGGTCATCCGATTTATCCTGGTGTTATGATTTTAGAGGGAATGGCGCAAGCCGGCGGAATCCTCGCTTTCCAAAGTATGGACATGACCGAAGAAGAAGCAGCCCGTAAAGTAGTTTACTTTATGAGTATCGACGGTGCGAAATTTCGTGCCCCAGTCCGTCCGGGAGATCGCTTGGAATACCGAATGACCGTCGTAAAACACAAAGGATCGATTTGGGTGCTAGAGGGGAAAGCTTACGTTGACGATGCACTTGTCAGTGAAGCTGAACTCAAAGCTATGATCGTAGACAAGTAGGTCGTATGAGTTTGATTTCACCACACGCCATTATCGAAGAGGGTGCCCTCATAGGCGAAGATGTCGAAATAGGGGCATTTTGTTTTATCTCCGGTAAATCAAAAATCGGCAAAGGGACAAAAATCGCCCAAGGGACGTGTATTTACGGAAACACAACCATCGGCGAATACAACGATATTTTTTCTCACGCCGTATTGGGTTCCGTTCCGCAGGATTTGAAATACGCAGGAGAAGAAGTCGAACTCATCATCGGTGATCGAAACAAAATCCGCGAATTTACCCTCTTTAATCCGGGTACGGCAGGCGGTGGCGGTAAAACCGTTGTCGGAAACGACAATCTTTTCATGGGCTATGTCCATTTAGGTCATGACGTCATTATCGGAGATCACTGTATCCTTGCCAATGCCGCGACATTGGCAGGACATGTTGAGATGGGGAACTACGCCGTTATCGGCGGGATGACACCTATTCATCAGTTTGTTAAAATCGGCGATTATGCCATGATCGCGGGAGCATCTGCCCTTTCTCAAGATGTTCCTCCCTATTGTTTGGCTGAGGGAAATCGTGCAGTGTTGCGCGGATTGAATCTCAACGGATTACGCCGTCATGTCGAACGCACTGATATCGACGCTCTTCGCATCGCTTACCGCGAACTGTTTGAGTCAGGAAAACCTCTCCAAGAGCAAGCGATCGCTTTGCTTGAGAGCGCAACAAGCGAATTTGTTAAAAATTTGTGTAATTTTATCGTTAACACCAAACGTGGTATCCCCTATGAAAGGAATCAATCATGATTCACCGCCATTGCAGTTTCTGTGACGCTCAAGAGAGCGATCACAACCCGCTCATCGCCGGAAATAATGTCTATATTTGTAAGAACTGTGTCTTTTCCGCGTATAAAATCATGTTCGGAGACTCCGAAGGTGAAAGTGCAACCGCGCATGAGCACAAAGCAACTGAGCTTTTAACCCCTAAAGAACTCAATACCTTTTTGGGACAATATATTATCGGTCAACAGAGGGCACGAAAACTCTTATCGGTGGCCGTTTACAACCACTACAAACGTATTTTTAAACATACGCAGATTGAAGATGAAACGGAAATTGCCAAATCCAATGTCCTTCTCATCGGACCGACGGGAAGCGGTAAAACACTGATGGCGCAAACCATCGCCCGTGTCCTTAATGTCCCTATCGCTATCGCGGATGCAACCAGCCTCACCGAAGCGGGATACGTCGGTGAAGATGTTGAAAACATCCTTACCAAACTCCTCCAAGCGGCGGATGGCGATGTTGAACGAGCACAGCAGGGGATTGTTTTTATCGACGAGATCGATAAAATTTCCCGTATGTCTGAGAACCGTTCTATCACCCGTGACGTATCGGGTGAAGGGGTTCAGCAAGCACTCCTTAAAATCATCGAAGGTGCCGTGGTCAACATCCCACCTAAGGGTGGGCGCAAACACCCGAATCAAGACTTTATCCAAATTGATACTTCAGGTATCCTCTTTATCTGCGGTGGAGCGTTTGATGGCCTCGGACAGATTCTAGAACGTAAAAAAGGGAAAAATGTCATGGGCTTCGGACAGGACAAACGGAGCACTACCGATATCGATGACAGCTTTGAAAACGTCGAGCCCGATGATTTGGTCAGTTACGGCCTTATCCCTGAGTTGATCGGTCGTCTGCCGATCATCGCATCACTTAACAAAATTACCGAAGAAGAGATGGTTCGAATCCTCACCGAACCGAAAAACTCTCTGGTAAAACAATACACTAAACTGTTTGCCATCGACGATGTCGAGCTCACCTTTGACAATGAGGCGCTCAATGCGATCGCGGCCAAAGCATTGGCACGTAAAACAGGTGCGCGCGGCCTTCGTGCCATCATGGAAGAGACGATGGGAGATACAATGTATGAACTCCCGGAATACAGCGGATATGAAGTCCTTATTACCAAAGAGGTAGTCGACGATAATGTCCCCCCTGTATACATTAAAAAATCAACTCAAAAAAGCGCATAGGAGAGTCAATGCTATTTAATAAATTAATCGGAATGTTCTCAAATGATCTCTCTATCGATTTAGGGACGGCGAACACTATTGTGATTGCCAAAGGGAAAGGGATTATTATCAATGAGCCCTCTGTTGTTGCCGTAAAAATGGAAAAATACGGTCAACAACGGGTCCTTGCCGTAGGTCGTGAAGCCAAAGAGATGGTCGGTAAAACTCCGGGCAATATCAAAGCAATCCGCCCTATGAGAGACGGTGTCATCGCTGATTTTGATATGACGGAAAAAATGATCCGTAAATTTATCGAAAAAGCTCACGGACGCAGCAGTCTCATCAGCCCGCGTATCATCATCTGTATCCCTTACGGCTTGACCCAAGTAGAGCGAAAAGCGGTACGTGAATCGGCTATGAGTGCCGGAGCTCGTGAAGTTTATTTGATCGATGAGCCTATGGCAGCGGCAATCGGTGCGGGGATCGATATCCGTGAACCGAAAGGGAATATTGTCGTCGATATCGGTGGAGGGACTACCGAAATCGGTGTTATCTCACTCGGCGGTCTCGTTCTTTGCCGTTCTATCCGTGTTGCGGGTGATAAAATCGACCGTGCTATCATGGATTACGTCAAACGCAAGTACAATCTTCTTATCGGCGAGCGTATTGCCGAAGATATCAAAATCAATATCGGTACTGCAATGCCGCTCGCGCAAGAGCTTAAAATGATTATCAACGGACGTGACCAAGTTGAAGGGTTATTGACATCGATTGAACTCTCCAGCGAAGATGCCCGTGAAGCGATGCGTGATCCGCTCAAAGAGATTCTCGAAGCGATTCGTGATGTCTTAGAAAATATGCCTCCTGATTTGGCAGGCGATATCGTCAACAACGGTGTTATCCTCACCGGAGGCGGAGCACTGATCCGTCAGCTTGATAAATATATTTCTGAAATCATCAAAATTCCGGTTTACGTAGCCGATGAGCCACTCTTGTGTGTTGCTCGCGGAACCGGCCGTGCACTCGAAGAGATCGATCAACTCCACGAACTTTTCGATAATGAATAAACAAACCTTAAGTGCTGCGGCACTGCTCGCCATTTTGGTGGGTGGAGCACTCTATTTTACCAATTTACTCCAATCTCCTATTATCCATCTTAATCTTGCACTCAAAACCACTTATCATAACGCGGCAGAATCGATTCAACATGCCATTGATGAACATTTCAACCAACAATCAACCATCATTGATTTACGTCAAAAAAATCGCTTTTACGAGCAAGAGTTACTCAATCTTCATCAAATCGCCGATGAATACCAAAAATTGCTTCAAGAGCATAACAGCAATTTCAAAACGACACCTCAAACCGCACTAGTCCGTACCCTCTCCTATGTCCGTTTCGGCGATCCCCACCGCGTATGGATAGAAATGGATAAATTTGATCCCAAACGTGTTTATGGCCTTCTGTATCGCGGTTATACGGCAGGAATCGTTGTTGCGAATAACAAGCGCCCCATAGCACTGCTGAACGGCGATGTAAAAAGTTCATATGCCGTGAATGTCGGAACTTCCATGGCACCCGGAATTGTACGCGGAAACAACGGACGGCATTTGATCGTAGAATTTATCCCTACATGGATTCCGATATCTGTCGGAGACGAAGTACTCACCTCTGGATTGGACCGTATCTTTATGTCCGGTTTAAAAGTAGGGAAAGTGCTCTCCATTACTAAAGCCAGCGGCTATCAAAGCGCTGTTATCGAACCCTATTTCTACGGCAAAAATCCCGCCTATTTTCATGTCATAACGCAAGTAAGATAGCGCTTGTAATCCGATTTTAAGTGCTTCTCGTCTATAATAATAAAATTTTTATGACGAGGGGTCTCAATGCCAAAACGCGACGACATCAAAACGATATTACTCATCGGATCAGGCCCGATCGTCATCGGTCAAGCCTGCGAATTTGACTACTCCGGGACACAAGCGGTCAAAACGCTCAAAGAACTCGGTTACCGCGTAGTTTTGATCAACTCGAATCCGGCAACGATTATGACCGACCCCGAATTTGCCGATCGTACCTACATCGAACCTATCAAACCCGAAATTATCGCCGAAATCATCAAAAAAGAGAACGTTGATGCTATTTTGCCTACCATGGGAGGGCAAACGGCACTTAACGCCGCTATGAAAATGCATGAACTCGGGATGCTTGAGGGGATCGAATTTCTCGGTGCCAACCCAAGCGCCATCAAAAAAGGGGAAGACCGACAAGCGTTCAAAGAGTGCATGGTAAAAATCGGAATGGACTTGCCGATTTCCCGTTATGCCTACAATATGGAAGAGGCGATGGCTGCTGCCGAAGCGATCGGTTTTCCGATCATCATCCGTGCTTCGTATACCTTAGCCGGTGGAGGAAGCGGTGTTGCGTACAACATCGATGAGTTCAAGATGCTCGCTCAACGCGGACTCGACGAATCTCCGATCACCGAAATCTTGATCGAAGAGTCACTCCTGGGATGGAAAGAGTACGAGATGGAAGTTATCCGTGACCGTAACGATAACTGTATCATCGTCTGCTCCATCGAAAACTTCGACCCGATGGGTGTCCATACAGGTGACTCCATCACCATTGCCCCTGCCCTCACATTGACCGATAAAGAGTATCAGCGTATGCGTGACGCATCGTTCGCTATTCTTAGAGAAATCGGTGTCGATACCGGTGGCTCAAACGTACAATTTTCCGTCAATCCTGAAACCGGACGTATGATCGTTATCGAAATGAATCCGCGTGTATCACGTTCATCGGCACTGGCTTCGAAAGCGACCGGATATCCGATCGCCAAAGTTGCAACCCTCCTCGCCGTCGGATTTACCCTCGATGAGATCACCAACGACATCACAGGAACCCCTGCGGCATTTGAACCGGTCATCGACTACATCGTCACCAAAGTTCCACGCTTTACGTTTGAAAAATTCCCGGAAGCGGAATCAACCCTTACTACGAGTATGAAATCGGTCGGTGAAGCAATGGCAATCGGCCGTACGTTCAAAGAATCGGTTCAAAAAGCCCTCTGCTCACTAGAGACAGGTCTCAGTGGATTCGATCCGATTGATGGTGATCTCGAGTTTGTTAAACATGAAATCCGTCGCCCGAATGCGGAACGTATTCTCTACGTCGGACAAGGGTTCCGTATGGGACTTTCAAAAGAAGAGGTATTTGAACTCTCTAAAATCGATCCGTGGTTCCTAACCCAAATTGAAGAAATTATCGCTCAAGAAAAAATGATCACAACAGCAACCCTTAGCGATGAACCACAGCTTCGCCGTCTCAAAACCGAAGGATTTTCGGATAAAAATATTGCCCGTCTAATCACTTTAAATGGCGGAAGTGCAAAAGAAAATGATGTATACGACGCACGTAAAGCTCTCGGAATCGCATTCGAATACAATGAAGTCGATACCTGTGCGGCAGAGTTCGGTTCATTAACCCCATATCTCTATTCAACGACCAATATCACCCGTCTAGGACTTCAAGCACCGCGTCAAAGCGACAAGAAAAAAGTAATGATCTTAGGCGGCGGACCAAACCGTATCGGTCAGGGGATCGAATTCGACTACTGCTGTGTTCACGCATCATTCGCCCTCAAAGAGATGGGGATCGAGACCATCATGGTCAACTGTAACCCTGAAACCGTCTCTACCGATTACGATACTTCAGACGTCCTCTATTTCGAGCCGATTGATTTTGAACACGTCCGCTCCATCGTCGAAGCGGAACAACCCGATGGTATCATCGTTCACTTCGGAGGACAAACACCGCTTAAACTTGCGAACGGCCTCCATGAAATCGGTGCTAAAATCGCCGGAACATCGGCTGAAGTGATCGACTTGGCAGAAAACCGTGAAAAATTTTCGGCTTTTGTTGTCGAGCAGGGGTTGAAACAGCCGGAAAACGGTATTGCAATGACAAAAGAACAGGCATTTAAGGTAGCGGAAGAACTCGGTTATCCGGTTCTTGTACGACCATCCTACGTTTTGGGCGGACGTGCAATGCGTATCGTCTATAACGAAGATGAACTCCGTACCTACATGGATGTCGCCGTATCGGTCAGTAACGACTCTCCGGTACTCGTCGATAAATTCCTTGATCAAGCGGTAGAACTGGATGTCGATGCTATCAGTGACGGCACGGATGTCTACATCGGCTCCGTTATGCAGCACATCGAAGAGGCAGGGATTCACTCTGGAGACAGTGCATGTTCACTCCCTCCGGTAAGTCTAAGTCGCGAGCTTCAAGCGCAAGTCGAACAACAAACCAAAAAAATTGCTTTGGGGCTCGGTGTCATCGGAATGCTAAACATCCAATACGCGATCTACCAAAACGAGGTTTACCTCATCGAAGTAAACCCTCGTGCTTCTCGTACCGTGCCGTTTGTTTCCAAAGCGACCGGAATGCCATTGGCCAAAGTTGCAACCCGTGTAATGGTGGGTGATACACTCCGTAATGCATTGAAATTCTACGATAACTACAATATCGTTATGGAAGCAGACGGTTTACTCAAACCACGTCTCAAAGGGCATGTTGCGATCAAAGAAGCGGTATTCCCGTTCAATAAACTCTACGGGGCCGATTTGGTCCTCTCTCCTGAGATGAAATCAACCGGTGAAGTTATGGGTATCAGTGAAAATTTTGGTGTCAGCTTCGCGAAAAGCCAGTTGGCCGCCGGAAACAAAATTCCTACCTCAGGAACGTGTTTCCTCTCATTCATCGAGATGGATAAAATTCACGCTCCTGAAATCGCACGCGGATTACACAAACAAGGGTTTAACCTTGTCGCAACGCGCGGAACTCAAAAAGTGATTGAAGAAGCAGGTATCCCGTGTGAAGCAGTTCTTAAAATCTCTGAAGGGCGTCCTAATATCGAAGATGTGATGAAAAACGGAGAAATTTCTCTTGCCATCAACACTTCCGATAACAAAACATCCAAAAAAGATGCTGAGCAGATTCGTCAAATCGTATTGCGTATGGGAACACCGTATTTTACGACCCTAAGTGCCGCACGTGCCGCTATTGAAGCGATGGGACATATGCAAGATGATAGCTGGATGGAACCTCACGCACTCCAAGATTATCTTCTCTCTTAAGCAATGAACAAAATCATCCTCGCCCAAACCGACACTACCGTCGGTTTTCTCTCTCAAGATGCTAAGCGTTTAGAAGAGATTAAAGGGCGTGCAGGCAATAAACCCTTTTTAAAAGTCTACGCAGACCTCAAAGTTTTGTGTCACGATATCCGTATTCCACCACTCCACAAGCACCGTGTTCGTCATAGTACCAAAACGACATTTATTGTCAAAAACCAAGCATTCCGCTATGTCAAAGACCCGGATCACGCACGTCTCATTCAGCCTTATGGGTGGCTCTATTCCACCTCTGCCAATGAGGGCGGGAAAAACTTCGATAATACTTTTTGCCGCGCTGTCAGTGATATTATTGTTGAAGATTATCGCGGTCTTCATGAACAAAGTGCCTCAAAAATTTTTGTCCTCAACACCACCCACTTAAAACAATTACGATAGGAGATTAACCATGAAACATTTCACCTCTGCAAAACATATCATGATGGGTACAATGGGACTCGTCGTCCTCAGCGCCCTCAGTGGGTGCCAAAGCGCTCCTGAAGAACAAGCGGAAGCACAAAACAAATTCCTCGTTGTCGAACAACTGAGCAGCGGAAAATACGTTATCGTTGAAGAGATGCCGACAGAGGGACCAAGCCGAGCGATTATCAAAGAGACCGATGAAAACGGTACCGTTACCGAACGGGTTATGAGCGAAGCGGAGATGAAAGAACTCGCTGACCAAGAGTACAAAAAGATGGAAGCAGGTCAATCAGAACTTAACGCCGAACCGCACAGTGAGGGGATGGGGCTTGGTGGAACTATCCTCGCCGCTGCGGGGGGAGCATTGCTCGGAAATATGATCGGAAACATGTTGATGAACAACAAAAATGTTCAAAGACATCAAGATATGTCCAACCGCTCCGCGTATCACCGTTCCTCTGCCGGAGGAAAAAGCTCAGCGACTTCAAGCACCCAGAAAAAAAGTTTCTTCGGCAATTCCGCTTCCAAAAGCACCTCTTCCAGCAGCAGTTTCGGAGGATGAGTATGGTAGCCCTCCAAAACATCAAAGCGATCGATGATCGTACATTAGAAGAATTCGGATTCGGATGGCATACCGATAACGATGAGAGCAAGTACATTGCCAATGAACTCGTTGTTGTCACCGATGCCGAAGCCGAAGCGTATTATGAAGCGGTCAATGAACTCTACGATATGTATACCTCTGCAGCTCAGCACGTAATCGATAATAACCTCTTTTTTGATCTCGGTATCCCCTTTAACCTCATTGAGGCGATCAAAAAAAGCTGGGAAAACGATGTCCATTGGCATCTCTATGGACGATTCGATCTCTCAGGCGGGATCAACGGAACGCCGATCAAACTGATCGAGTTTAATGCCGATACCCCCACCTCACTCTTTGAGACTGCAATACTTCAATGGGCACTGCTCAAACACAACGGTATGGACGAAGAGCGTCAATTTAACAATATTTATGAAGCATTCAGCGATAATTTCCGTCGCCTCGTCACCCTTTTCGATGATCCAAGCGACTTTGAAAAACATTACGATGGCTGGAAAATCCTCTTTAGCTCTATCAGCGGAAATATCGAAGAAGAACAAACGGTACGTCTGCTGCAACAAATGGCCATTGATGCAGGATTCGAAACCTCCTTTGAACCTCTTGGCGGCGTAAAGTTTGATGACGAAGGGATTTACGACCGTGCCGAAGAGCCATACGAGTATTGGTTTAAACTTTATCCGTGGGAAGATATTGCGATCGAAGAACCGGAACTGGCAACACAGCTCACTACCATTATGAATAACCAAAAAGCGATCATCCTCAATCCAGCCTATACCCTCCTCTTCCAGTCCAAAGGGATGATGAAAATTCTGTGCGATCTCTTCCCGGATTCTCCCTATTTGCTTAAAACCTCGTTTGAGCCTCTCAAAGGGGTAGCACACGTGGAGAAACGGATGTTCGGGCGTGAAGGTGCCAATGTGCGTATTATGGATGCCTCAGGCACTGTGATCGAAGCGAACGACGGGCCGTACGGTAACTTTAAACCGATTTACCAAGAGTACGTCGAGTTTCCAAAAGATTCTCAAGGCAACTGCTATCAAGCGGGGGTCTTTTTCGCCTACGAAGCGTGCGGTTTAGGATTCCGACGCGGCGGGAAAATTCTAGGCAATATGTCAAAATTTGTGGGGCATGTTTTACGATAGTGATGTCGGTTTACCGGTAAAGTATCCTTGTGAATAATCAACATCTAATTGTTTGAGCGTATCGTAAATCTCTTCATTTGAAACAAACTCCGCAATCGTCTTTGCACCGATTTTATGTGCAAATTCGATAATGGTTTCAACGATAATATGGTGACGACGATTACCGCTAATTTCCCGTATGAGCGAACCGTCTATTTTGATATAGTCGACATTTAATTTGAGAATATTTTCAAAATTAGAGTACCCCGTTCCAAAATCATCAATTGCTATTTTCGCACCCAGCGCCTTAACCTGTGTAATAAACTGTGTTACTTCAGCATAGCTCTCGATTCCCTCGGATTCCAAAATCTCAAATACGACCCGATTTGCAGTACCCGTTTGGGTAATGGTTCGAATGATTTCATTAACGGTATGCGGGTTACGGATATCACTATCGGATAAATTGATAGAAAATTCCTCGCTGCGTAAAGCAAAAAGCTTGCACGCTTGATAAACCACTTCAAGCGTGATTTGTGGATAAAGCTTGGTTTGCTTTGCAATTGGCAAAAACTCCATTGGTGGGACAATATTTCCTCCATCATCAATCATTCGGACCAATGTTTCATATTTTTTGATTTCACCTGTTCTAAAATCTACAATCGGCTGGTAATGACAAACAATACGATGTTCAAAAAGAGCTCTGCGAACATCGGATGCCATTGTCAAATTTGAACGATAAAGTTCCTCTACCCGTTCTTCTTGATCGTAAAAAGCAATCGGTTTTTTATTCTGTTTGGCGTAATGTAAAGCGATATCGGCACGTGTTAACACTGTTTCGCTACCTAAAGCAACGCCGATAGTCACCCTGATATTCAGACTCTCTTCGTTTACCATAAAAGTCTTTTCATCCAAAAGTGTGATCAAGGTAATCAAACGATGTTCCAATTCATCCTGATTCATCAAGTTTGTAAATGTTAATGCGAACTCATCACTTCCCAAACGATAACATGAACCCGATAATACATTCAGCCAAGCACCGATTTGTTTCAGTATTTCATCACCGATATCAATTCCGAAAAAATCATTTACCTCTTTAAAGTCATCCACATTTACAATCGCCAGAGCGGTGATTTCTCCTTGGAGCAATTTCTCTTGCAGTCTAAATCGGTTAGGCAAACCGGTCAATAGATCACTGTAATATTGATTCTCCAATTCAAGCGTTTTTTCCCTCACAGCACCTTCAAGAGAGCTATTCATCGCTTCCATTTGAGTCAGATAAAGGTGTGTTGTATCTTGCATTGCATTAAATGCGGTAACAATCTGTTCTATCTCAGCACTACCGTTTTCTTCTAATACCAACTGATCACCGGGACGATAATGACGTACTTTTTGAGAAATCTGATTCAAAGGAGAGAGAAGATAGCGTACCCACCATACTGCCAAGAAAAATATCAGCGCAGCACTCAACCCCACACCGTAAAAAACTTTATGCATGGATTGACGCGTCTCATCATATGCCAAATCACTGTAATACAATGTAACTGTTCCCATGGATTGCCCCAATGTAGGTTCCTTGAGCTGATGCGTTAGTGAAATAACTTTATCTCGGGAAAGTGCCTTTTGTGTGTTGTTACGATAAACATATAACTCTTTGCCATTGTGATCCCTAATGGATAGTTCTATGACATCGGGAACCGAAACCACCGAGGAAACTTTTTCTTCGATTTGATCATAAAATTTTAAATAGAGTGTCATTTGCAGCGATTTATCAATCGTTTGCAGCAGTAAATCGGCTTTTTGTTTTTCGGAAACCCGTTTTGTATTTTCAAATGTCGTACTAATAGCCCATCCAAACGTAACAAAAATCACTACAAAAACGAGAATTAATGAACCAACAACTTTATAAGACAAACGACTTTTAGAGCGATACATAACTAACCTTTGTACATAAAAAACATTCTGAATAAGTCTAGTGTGCTTCTATAGAAAATAATACAAAAAATAAATCAGCATTCTAACCTGTGTAATATACTATCTAATTTATTTATCCAATCTTTACCAAACCTTATTATTTCAGCTATGCTTAACGGTTTGTATACTATCTTATCTCCTTAGAACGCACAAAGGGTGAAATCATTGAAATGCCACCTCTCATCTTCAGTAGCGGAACAGAACGCTATTTTGCGGCAACGCTATGATGTTTTTGTCGAAGAGTTCAATTTTTTTACCCCCAGAGAGGATGGGCAACGGATCGAATATGATACCTATGATGATCATGCCCTTTTATTCGGTGTCTGGGAACAAGATCTTCTGATCGCGTCCTGCCGCCTCATTCTTCCGAATACTCCCCTTGGTTTACCGACACTCAACACCATGGTCATTGATTCGGAAAAACTGCAGGATATTCAGCAAACTGCCGAAATTTCACGGATTACCGTCGCGTCCGACCAAAGAGCTTTCAGAAAAACGATAAAGGTCCTTCAAACGATGCAAAAGGAAATTAATCGCGTTTCGGCCAATTATGAAATCAACCAATGGATCGGAGCCGTTGGGCCCCGTTTTCTACGCCTCCTGAATCAATCTCGTTTGCTCTATCGCCCCATCGGTCCGCTTCAATTTCACGTCGGTACTGAACGCTATCCTATACTTTTGCGGCTCCAAGACTATACCGCATCCCTAAAAGAGAACCGATGAGAACTCATTTTTCTCTGGCGTTGCTACTCATTCCTTTTACATTTTTTGCGGCTGAGACAGATTCAAACCTTTTCAATAATCTTACAAGCGACATCAATACCATTGCCCAAACCGCAAAAAACCAGCGGGCCAATATTGATTATCTCCCCTATATTATGACCGTCTTTGAGGGCGAAGAACTTTCCCGCGCCGGTGCATCCTCACTCAAAGAGGCACTTGCACTTACTGCCGGAGTCAACATTGCCAGCGATAATCTCTCTTTATTTAATCCGGTCATTCGAGGATCCAATCCCGTTGCTTACGGTCAAAGCAAACTCATTATTGACGGTATCGAAGTTAACGATCTTTTTTTTGATGGCTATACTGCGTATCTAACCATGCCGATCGATATGATCAAACGGATCGAAATTGTCCGTGGTCCCGGCAGTTACAGCGATGGGCACTGGGGCTATGCCGGTTCCATTGTAGTAACAACGTATAAAAAAGAACCGGATAGTGAAAAAAATGGGCGCTGGTTTATGTCAGCCGGTACTCATAATACCTATAAAGCCGGTGCTGCCTATGCAATGAAGGATAACGATTTCACTTTGGCGGCAGATATCTACACCGTACACGATAATCTCTCCCTCTCTTATGATCAAGACGGTCTTTCCAATAATCTTCTCGGCAGTGCGAATGCGCACCTCTCTCGCTCCGGCAATGCTCCTTCCTCAACGGATGCCACCATGTTTTCACTCTCCCTCTCCAAAGGAGATTTTTTTGCCGATGGACGCATCTCCTCTTACCGTCACGGATCAGAGGGGGGGATTAACTATGCTCTTGCAGCTGATGGGGATCACTACAATATCGATCAATGGCAAATTCGTGCCGGAGCGCACTACAATCTAGATAACTTCAGGGGAATATTTCAAGCAGGAATGGTACAAGACAGCTTTATCAGCCATTCTCTTTTAGCCCCATCGGGACTCATCCTCCCTTCGCTCACACCACCTACTGTCATTGTTAACTATCCAAATGGGTTTTACGGTAATCATGAAGCAATTATCCAAACCTATCAAGTCAATAATTCCCTCTCCGGCACTATACTCGCAGGCGAAGCAACGTTCGGAGTGGGTAAATCATGGAGCAGTGTTACTTCAGAAAAAACCGTAACGACCAATCGTGACACTGGAACCGGGATGAGTGACTATTCTGAGATTCTCCCTTTTTTCAGCCCAACCGGCTCCATCAGCAATATCACAACCTATCTGACCTATGAGAGAGTGATCTCCTCTTCATTAAGCGGCTATGCCTCATTGACCATAGACAAACGTAATAACTTGTCAGCCCAAGTAGATCCGCGCGTCGCACTCTTATATACTATTGATCCGGAAAATCTCATCAAATTTTCAATCTCCCGCGCCCATAGAAATCCCTCATGGCAAGAGATGTTTACCCTCAACAACAAAGCAAGATGGGGTAATCCAGACCTCGTTCCAGAAACCGTTGTGGCCTATGAAACCCAATTCATTCATCGCTTTGAAACCGATCACACCCTCTCTATCAACTTTTTTCATCTCAGCAATGAGAATCAAATTTATCCCCAATACAATAACACACTATCACGCTACGAATACATAAACGGATCAGAGAGCAAGATTAGAGGATTCGAGGCCGAATGGCGTAAACGTTACGATAGCACCTCTTTTTATGCCGCATTCACTCGTATTTGGGCAGAAGATGACAGTGGTACAACGCTCCCCAATGCTCCGAGCAATACCGCACGCGGATTTATCACGCATACTCTCGATACAAACTGGTATGGCTCACTGTCCGGACGCTGGCAAAGTGCAACCCCAAGAACATCAGCTGATACGCGTGATGATATGGAAGCCATCGGTATAGTTGACACTTCCATAGGATATAAACTTCCGAAAATTCAAAGTGAAATTCAACTCACAGCTAAAAATATTTTCGATAAAAATGAATTTTACCCAAGTCAAAACAATACCTATGATGGAGATTATCCCTCAACCGGGCGTACATTTTTATTTACTTTCAGGGGGACATTTTGAAACGTCTTCTAATAAGTATTTTACTTTGCACTGCCGGATGGAGTGCCTCTTATGATCCATTTTTACTCGAGACTCAGCTCTCTTTACTGCCAAAAATTGCCGTATTAGAAAGAAATTTCCTTTCATCTAATACGAAATCTCCCATCAAAATTTTGATTGCTTACGACCACGGAGATGATGATACAGCCGCATTGTGTATCAAAATATTAATGTCTAAATTCAATGGTCGTCTTAACGGTCGTCCGATCAACGCAACAGCGCTTCCGTTCGATAAACTTGACGGATCAACATCCTATCACTTTATTTATGCCCTCAAAGCGAGCTTGTCGCAGCTTAATAAAGTTCATAACGCTGTGGGAGCATCGGGTGCGATTACAGCGCTTTACGATGCAGACAAATTGGGTGAAGACGGCCTATTGCTCTCAATTCGGATGGAGAGGACCCCCATCATCCTCATCAATGCGAAAGCGCTTCGGAACAACCATTTTTCATTCCCCGATAGCCTACTCGAAATTTCGAGAATCATTCAATAGTGTTTCACCACTATCGCACCTCTTTTTGATTCATTCGCGCTTGAAGCGCATTGGAGATATTCATCAATGAAAACGTAACGATAAAGATCATTAATCCGGGGAAAAAGCTTACCCACCACGCGATATCGATCACCTCTTTACCGCCGCTGAGGATGCTTCCCCAGCTCATCTGCGGAGCAACAATCCCTAGACCCAAAAAGGAGAGCCCTGATTCGGCTAAAATCGCCCCCCCTACCCCGAAGGTAAAGCTAACCAATACGATTGGAGCCAACAGGGGCGCATAATATTTGAGCATGATTGTAAGCGGATGAATATGCGCGATGTGCAAAATACGGATATAGGGTTTGGAGGCTATTGCAAAGCTCTCTGAGCGTATCAAGCGTGCTGTCCCCATCCACCCAGTCATTGAAATAATAAGCACCAGTACCCAAATCGATGCATTGACATAACTGACCAGCGTTAACAGTAAAAACAATGTCGGAAAAGTTAAAAAGAGGTCCACAATGATGATAAAGACTCTATCATAACCGCCGCGCAGCAATGCCGCACTCACCCCATAAAGCAAACCGATTAGCGTAGAGATAAGAGCGCTTGCAAATCCAATCAACAGTGACACTTGTCCACCTTCCATCAAACGCACGAGCAAATCACGCCCCAATCGGTCTGTACCGAACCAATGTTCCATCGATGGAGCAAGCAAAATAGCGCGAGAGTCTAAATAAAGGGGATCAGCCGTATAAAAATACGGTCCGATGAAGGAAAAAAAGATTACCGCGAACAAAACGGCAATACTCAAAAAAGGCATTACTGCTTTATGCCGAGCAAGGTGGTCATCATCTGATCTATCGTCGTAATGATTTTTGCCGCAGCACCGTATGAGGTTTGATAACGGATGAGATTTGCCAATTCTTCATCGATACTCACTTTGGATACCGAATCGTACTCTTGTTTGACCGCATTGTATTGCGCCGTGATCGATTCATTACTGAGGATCGCCGAATTTGTTTTCGTCCCAATTTTGGTCACCAAAGAGTCAAAATATCCGTACACTGTATCTGATGAAGTATCGGTTCCATTTTTAAACATAATCGATGAAAATTGAAGCTCTACCATATCCAACGCGGTCTGATTATCACCTTCAGCAGGTGATTTATGCCCTTTAATGAGTGTCGGATCATTTTTTAAATTCGTATTCAAATCCATAGTTTTAGCATCATAACCGTCAAAAAATCGGTTTACCCCTGTAACACCGGCAAAATTTGTCCCCTGATCTTCAATCGCAAACGTATACCCTTGTGATGCATAAGAAGAGTTCAAATTAATCTGAAAAACATTCGATGCAAACCCAGGAGTCAAGATATCATCAATATCATTTAGCGCGTTATTGTCACTGTTATCATCAACGGATGCCCGCATTTGTCCAATAATACTATTAGCAGTAAGCGGACTGTCTTCCATGACTGTTGTGTCGTTTATCGTTATCGAGCGTCTTCCCACTTCATTGCCGTCGATATCATATACAACAACATCGAAGGTTCCAGTATTAAAATTTTCATCCGTATTCATCAACGCATCCGTTGAGCTGAAACTCAATGTATTCGTACGCATCGAAGAAGTCGCACTCTGTGCGTAGAGATTGTTGGTACTCTCAATCATACCGCGAGCAAACGTATCAAGATTATTAAGTGTCTCTTGTAAAAACCCGTCTTCAAACTCACCGTTATCACCTATGATAGAGCCGCGAAGCTCTAGCAACGCCCCAACTTTTCCTCCGGTAATATTACTGGCAAACGGAATTTTGACACCGTCTTGGCGCTCATAATACAAATCATTATAGCCGTTTTGATTCCCTAAGTTATCAACACCGATAGGATGAAAACTATGCCCGTCAACGAGATTGAACCCTCCGACTTGAATCGTATAGCTCCCATCTTCTATAGCAATATTGCTATCAATATCGTTTCGGCTCTCTATTTGACCGACCAAAACTTTTGAACCGATGAGCTTAGAAAGTGTCATCTCTAATTTATTGCGCTGATCTCGTAAATCATTGGCGTTATTCAGCCCGCCGGCTTCTTCTTCATTAATCGATTTGTTCAATCCGGCAATCTGCTCTGCAATACGGTTTACTTCATCAATATTCACTTTAACCTGCTCGTTGAGAGAGCTTTGTAATCCCGCGATTTGTGAACGGGTTTCAGTAATGTGCTGGGAGAGAGTTTGCGCCTGCTGCGCTAAGGCTACTTTTAAAGAACTGTTGCTTGGATTATTTGCCAACGACTGCCACATATCAAAATAGTTTTGCATGTCATTTTTAATACCGACATCATCTATCTCAGGAAAGTAGGTTGAAAGCTCTTCAAGATTCTTTTTCAAACTATCTGAATATTCTTTGTTTTGCGCCGACGTAGTGTAACGGTTAAAGACAAATTTATCGAAAACACGGGTGATTTCAGTAATTTGCGTCCCATTTCCACGTTGGCCCGGATCGATGCTGATCGGATATGCCGCTGCTGTAACGACACGCTGGCGGCTATACCCTTCTGTCTCTGCATTGGATATATTGTGCCCTGTCGTATCAATAGCAATTTGTGCCGCATTTAATGCACTGTATCCAATATGCAAGGCGTTAAAGATTGATGCCATTTTATGCTCTCACTTCCAAAAATGAGGATTCTGCAGAGGCGACTTTTTGATACCCCTCCATTTGTGTCGGAACAACCCGTTCTAAAAGGGTATTGTAAAACGAGCCGACACTTAAAACCATTTTTGCGTATTGTTGATTCACTTCTCGAAGCAGTGATAAATGTACTTTAAGTGAATCGAGTTGCTGATGTTGTTCATTATCTAAAAGCTCGGAAAGAGGACGAGAAGGATGTTGTGTCATCAATTTTGAAATCTCGCGATCAATCATCGCTTTTTTATGTTCAAAATTTTTAATTTTCTCTTCTTTAATCGCTAAACGATCAAATTGCGGATTATGATTTGCCTCTTTGATATCATCGATGTCTTCTCTGGATAATGAGATAAGTGCCTCGAGATCTTTGATAGCGCTTTGTAATTGATAAGACAACATCATAAACTCCTTCTGCTTTAGGTCAGCTCTTGCGCAATGCGCTTGGCCAAAGATTCGATATCGACACGGTATTCACCTTTTTCAATCGAAGCTTTTAACTCTTCGATACGGCTTGTGTCACCTTGTTTCGTAATAGATTGCACGGATTTCTCCTGCTCTTTGGTTTTTTGTGATTGTTCTTGGTATGCTCCTCGAATGAGTGAGCCGTTCACACTTGAGATCATGGTGAATCCTTATTTTATCCGTTTATGATGTGTACATACCATATCGGCCAAAACCACAAAAAATTTAGTCTATTTCTCTATTTTCGCACCCTTTTGACTTAGGTGTTCGTATAGCATTTGAGAAAATCCGAATCCACCGGCACTTGCATTCGATAATTCTTCACGATACATTGATTTAAAAATTTTATCGCCGGGATCATTGACACTGCTAAAGAGGTTTTTTTCCTCTTTCATCGCTTCATCAAGCATCATTTTCACAATAATCGCTTCAAACTGATCGGTTTTCTCCCGCAGAGCTTTATCCCCCTCTTTGGTTCCGATGGTTGGGACAGCTTTGTTATACTGTACGCTAGAGATATCCATTAGATAACCTCCAAATCAACCGTGATGGCTCCGGCACTTTTCATCGCCTGAAAAATCGAGATCATTTGCTTTGGATTAGCTCCAAGTTTTTGAAGAGATCGTGCGATATTGGCAACCGTCGTTGTCCCTTTCTCCGTGTAAACTTCATTTTCATTCAACCCGATTACAAGACTTTTATCCATCGTGACACTGCCTGCGGGTTTTGCGACCGAATTTTGAGCGAGGATTTTCACGGTAATATCCCCTTGGGTAATAACAACCGGTTTGACCTCTACATCCACACCCGCAACGATGGTTCCCGTACGTTCATTAATGATGATTTTTTGCTCTTGCGCGTACTCGATATCGAGATTTTGTACTTCCGCTAAAAATTCAACCATTGATCGATTTTGCGGTAATTGTAGTTGAATCGTTCTTGGATCAACGGCTGTGGCAACATTCGAGCGGTATTTGGCATTAATAGCATTTTGAATCGCTACCGAGTTGGCAAAATTGGATGATTTAAGAGAAAGTGTCGCGCTCTGTTGATGGTAAAGATCTTGGTTGATTTCACGTTCCACTAAACCGCCGCCGTATACCATTCCGACCGTCGGATGCGATTCAGCACCGGAACCTTTTTCATTTTTACCGCCGATGCTGATAGAACCTTGAGCTAATGCGTAAATTTTACCATCCACCCCTTTGAGAGGTGTCATAAGCAGTGTTCCGCCTTCGAGCGATTTTGCATCACCGATAGAGGATACGACGACATCAAATGCATCCCCTTGACGGGCAAACGGAGCAAATTTAGCCGTAACAACGACAGCGGCAACGTTTTTGGATTTGATATCGACCGGATTCATATCGATGTTCATCGCTTTGAGCATATTCGCGATCGATTGAAGGGTGAATTTAGAGGTAGTACCGTCACCCGTTTTTTTCAAACCGACGACAAGCGAGTAACCGATAATCTGATTATCCCGTACCCCGACGATATTCGCGACTTCGCTGATGCGGGCTGCTT
This sequence comes from Sulfuricurvum sp. RIFCSPLOWO2_12_FULL_43_24, assembly GCF_001829605.1. Taxonomy (NCBI): domain Bacteria; kingdom Pseudomonadati; phylum Campylobacterota; class Epsilonproteobacteria; order Campylobacterales; family Sulfurimonadaceae; genus Sulfuricurvum; species Sulfuricurvum sp. RIFCSPLOWO2_12_FULL_43_24. The sequence goes on from NZ_MIBT01000021.1 coordinate 22,653, forward strand.
GAGAGAGGCTTAGTAAGCAAAAAAGTAGTATAAAAATTCTCATGCCAATCCTTTATTATCAAAGGATAAAGCAAAGTTTATTCCATAATGGATTTATGTATAATAGGTAAGAGACGTTTTTCCGAATTTTTTGAATTTTAGTCGATTAAAGTGACCGATAGCATCGGGGAGTTCGAGGGTACTCATGTGTTCGATGATAATCAAAGTCGCCATTTCCAGAGGAAGTGAGGCGATCATATCGATGGTTTTATCGTATATCTCCTCCATCCCCTCACGGATTGAAAAAGGGGGATCAACGTAGATAAAAGCACTCTCACCGAGTGCTGCGAGACGCTTTTTTACCTGAGTGATGTTACTGAAACTGTCCCCTTCGAGAATTTCACATGCCCTCGGGTCGGTTTGGGCAATATTTTCACGCAATGTTTTGATCGCATCACGATCTTTTTCCATAAAAATGATCTTTTTAGCTCCTCGGCTCAATGCTTCGAGGCCGATAGAACCGCTTCCCGAGAAAACTTCAACCAATACCGCATCGATAATATCAAACTGAAGTGTGTTAAAAAAAGATTCCAGCACAATCCCTTTCGAACTTCGGGTCGTCTCTTTGGAGGGAAGTTTCAGGGTTTTCCCCTTATATTTTCCGGCAATGATTTTTTTCGTAATGGTGGGGTTATTTTTCATAAAATGCTCGTACTGCTTTGAGGATATTTGCTTGATATTCGAGGGTTAGCTTCTCGATGTGACGTTCTAGGATTTCAAAACTCACCTTTTCCTCTTCATCTGAGACCATAACCTCATCTTCGACAATAGCAGGGCTATTTTTTTGAGAATCAAATTTTTGATTGAGGGCATGGAGCAATTGGGCTTTGGAAAACGGCTTGATCAACTCGGAGCCCTCATCCACACCAATAACAAATGTAGGGTGCTGCTCATCACGAATATCTTTATCCCGAATCAAAATATCGCACTGGCGTAGCGAGCTCAAATGCCCATCGAGAAAAAGCTCCAATGAGCGCTGCAACAATGGCGAATCACACTGTATAGCTACCTTCAAATCACTTTCCTCTCAAATAATAATCGATACTATAACGCAAATCCTCGTCCATGTCCATCAAACTCTCCACCATCCACTTCAGATATCCCGGATCTTTGAGTGCAATCTCTTCGATCCTTTTTTTAGCGTATTTTCCAAACGGTAAACGGACTAAGAGCACATGACTTTTCGAAATCTCTATAAGACGATCTATCTCTGCCAAATCAAGTAAATATTCCAAAATCATACGAGTGTGCAACGCATCACTGAGGGGATGATGAGGAGTAATACTGATTCCTGCTTCCTCGAATACTCTCATTTCATCACGGTATAGCCGTAGCTCATAACGCAAAAACTGCAAACTGTATCCTTCCAAATCATCCATCAAAGACTTAGAACATTTCAGCGTATCGATAACGCTTCCCTGCCATGTCAACCCCTCTTTTTCGAGCATCGAGAGTTCAAAGGGGGCATTATGGGATACGAGTATATTTTCCGGTGTATTGAGAGATTTGAGTTTTTCAGCGCTTATGGATTGGGAAAAAGAGGGAGACTCTTGCAGCATTTCATTCGTAATATGATGGATCGCCGAAGCGTGAGGAGGGATTTTTTTACCCGGATTAATCAGTTCAAAATGGCTCACATCATCAGCGATCATACCTAATGCACAAATACGGTCTTTCATCTCTAAACCCGTTGTTTCCGTATCGAGAAAAATCAGCATCATTACCCAGAAACAGATGTTTTTAAAGAAGCCATTAGATTATGATAATGTTCTAACGTACGAAAACTTTTCTCAAAACGCCATCCCAATACAAAAGAGACGATCTCTCTCTTTTGTTCCGAACTCAGTTTTTCAGCACGTCCGTAATATCCTAAAGAGCTATTTTTATTTTTAACTTTTGCATTTTTATCATAAATTATGGCAATAATTTGAGCGTATTTACCCTCTTTTACCGCGCCTAAATCTTCATCGGATAGAGATAAGCCTGAGAGATTGATCGCTTTATACTCAAATAAATCTTCAAACCGTTTGACTTTCGCATCGATACCCAATTTAAGGTAAAGTTCTTCGAGTGTTTTAAGATTGCTTTTTCGCTCTAACTCATAGCTGGAGATTTGTGCTGTCAGGTTTTTCAGTCGATCCAGTGCCGAACTCACATTTTCTCCTTCAAATATCTCTCTATTTTGATAATTTTAACCACAACTAGCTTATAATACGTAACTTTTATTATTTGGGATATAAATGAACTATTTACGTATTCAAGGCCCTACCAAACTAAGCGGAACCGTCACCATTTCGGGCGCCAAAAATGCGGCATTGCCACTAATCACTTTAACGCTGTTGGGGCACAACCCTATCACCATGAGCAATACCCCTGAAGTCGCTGATATTAAAACTCTGCTAAAACTCCTCGGCAACCTTGGTGCGAGTTATACATTAGAAGATCATGTTCTCAAAATCGACACCTCAACCGTAAACCATACGATGGCAAACTACGACATCGTTAAAACCATGCGCGCTTCCATTCTCGTTCTCGGACCGCTCCTTGCCCGTTTCGGGCATTGTGAAGTTTCCCTTCCGGGTGGATGCGCTATCGGTCAACGTCCGATCGATTTACATCTCAAAGCAATGGAACAAATGGGTGCTACCATCACCATTCACGCGGGATACGTCCATGCGATTGCACCGGAGGGTCTTAAGGGAGCCCACATCATCTTCGATAAAATCACCGTTACCGGAACGGCAAACGTTGTCATGGCGGCGGCATTAGCACACGGTAAAAGTGTCCTCGTAAACTGTGCAAAAGAGCCTGAAGTCGTTCAACTGTGTGAAATCCTCCGAGACAGCGGTATTGATATTACCGGTATCGGAAGCTCAGAACTAACCATCATCGGTACCGGTGGAAAAACCATTGATATGGTCGATTTCGAAGTTATTCCTGATCGTATCGAAGCAGGTACTTATATGTGTGCCGCAGCGATTACCGATTCGGTTGTTACACTCGATCGTGTACGTCCCGATCATTTGGATGCTGTTACTGCGAAATTAGAGCAAATGGGATGCCGTATTGAATGCACTGAGAGTACGATGACCGTTTATCCCGCATCTGAACTCAAACACGTCGATATTGTAACCCAAGAATATCCGGCATTCCCAACCGACATGCAAGCGCAATTTTTAGCCCTTGCTACGATTGCAAAAGGAGCCAGCACGATTGAAGAGCGATTGTTTGAAAACCGCTTTATGCATGTGAGTGAGTTGCAACGTCTAGGTGCCGAGATCAAACTCAGCGGCCACACTGCAACCGTAATCGGGCCGTGTGATCTTGCCGGTGCTGATGTCATGGCAACGGATTTACGGGCATCCAGTGCACTCGTCCTTGCGGCCATGGCAGCTGAGGGAACCACCAATGTCCACCGTATCTATCACCTCGATCGCGGATATGAGAATCTTGAGCTTAAACTTCGCGCACTCGGTGCAAATATTGAGCGTCTGCAAGAGTAGTTTCACCCTCATTCCCGTGCAAACGGGGATTCATCTTCCCGTTCTTCTTATTCCCCGCAACGATAGCTAAGATTGGTAATGTAATATTCGCAATAGTTTTTTGGACGGATCCGAAAGATTTTTCTGAGTAATTTTTTCATACACAGCTGTATGCAAAAAGTGTTCCAAAACATGTGTAGAGGGGGTTAAAACGGCTCTCCCCGCAGGAAGAAAAAAAGATAGATTAAAGGTCGCCTTCGATCACTTTTTTGAACGTATTGTAGTAAATATTTTGCATCTCAGGAAGTCTCATCGACACATCATTGAGGGTAAACGTATCCCCGCCGACGGTTCCGATTTTCACGCATCCCAAAGAACCGACCATCGCTTCAAACGCCTTACAGTTTTCAGGGACTACTTCGATAATTGCGCGAGACATACTCTCCGCAAATATATCACGAGAGTCGGTTACAGAGATTGTAGCATTTACCCCTTTATCACTGACGCAAGCCATTTTAGCGAGTGCCATCGCCACACCGCCCGAACTACAGTCTTTTGCCGCAGCCAGCAACCCTTTTTTGTTTGCTTCGATAACGAGGTTCCAAAGAGCACGCTCTTTATCGTAATCGATAGCAGGGATCGTTCCCGCAACAACATTGTAAAGCTCTTTCATATAAAGAGATCCGCCAAATTCCGAACGGCTTTCACCGACAAGGTACAATGCATTACCTTCGCACTGGAACGCAGACATCAATACTTTGTTTTGATCTTCATTGACACCGACCATTGCGATTGATGGAGTCGGGAATACCGATTTACCGTTGGTTTCATTGTAAAGCGATACGTTTCCGCCGATAACCGGAGTGTTCAGCTCGGCACACGCTTCTTTAATCCCAAGACACCCTTGGCCAAACTGCCACATCACTTCAGGATTTTCAGGATTACCGTAGTTGAGACAGTCGGTAATCGCTTTCGGAGTCGCACCGCTCATCGCGACGTTACGTCCACTCTCGATTACCGCTGCTGCCGCTCCCGCTTTCGGATCGATGAAACAGTAACGGACGTTACAATCGGCACTCATTGCCAACGCTACGCCATTTTCTTTGATACGGATAACGGAAGCGTCGAGTTCGCCCCCTTTTTTGATCGTATTGGTTTGTACCATTGAATCGTATTGCTCATAAATCCAATGCTTATCGACCACTTCCATCGAAGCGATCAATTTCTCGAATGCACTCTGATTCTCTACCGCTTCAAAATCGCTCAATTTCACATTAGCAATCTCATCGAGGTATGCAGGGCGACTCATTGGACGATCCAAGATCGGAGCCTCTTCACTCACCGGATCAACCGGAACCTCAGCACATTTCTCTCCGTGCCAGAAAAGCTCCATATTGCCCGTCGCCGTTACTTCACCGATCACGGCACAATCGAGATCCCATTTTTCGAAAATATCGATGATCGCCTGCTCAGTCCCTTTACGCGCACAGATAAGCATACGCTCTTGCGATTCGGAGAGCATAAACTCGTATGGCATCATCCCCTCTTCACGGGCAGGAACCTTGTCAAGATGCATAATCATCCCACTGCCTGAGCGTCCCGCCATCTCGAATGAACTAGACGTTAGTCCCGCCGCACCCATATCCTGAATCCCGACAACGTAATCGGTTTTGAAAAGTTCCAAACACGCTTCAAGAAGCAATTTTTCGGTAAACGGGTCACCCACCTGTACCGTAGGACGAAGCCCTTTGGATGCTTCGGTAAAGCTGTCCGAACTCATCACCGCACCGCCGAGACCGTCGCGTCCCGTTTTAGACCCGACGTAGATAACCGGATTGCCGATCCCCTCCGCTTTTCCGTAGAAAATCTCATCGCTTTTCGCGAGTCCGAGAGTAAATGCATTGACAAGAATGTTCCCGTTGTAACACTCATCGAAACTTGTTTCGCCGCCGATGGTCGGAACCCCCATACAGTTACCGTATCCGCCGATACCCGATACAACACCGCGTACCAAATAACGCTGATGGGCACTGATATCATCTTTATTCAGCACATTTCCGAAACGGAGCGCATTGAGGTTGGCGATAGGACGAGCACCCATCGTAAAGACGTCACGCATGATCCCGCCGACACCGGTTGCAGCCCCTTGGTAGGGTTCGATAAAACTCGGATGGTTATGGCTCTCCATTTTGAAAACTGCCGCATATCCGCCGCCGATATCGATAACACCCGCATTTTCACCCGGTCCTTGGATAACCCACGGCGCTTTAGTCGGGAAACCGTTCAAATGTTTTTTAGATGATTTGTAACTGCAGTGCTCACTCCACATAGCCGAAAAAATTCCGATCTCAACGAGATTTGGCTCGCGCTCTAGAATTTTTTTGATATGGGCATAATCGTCCATTGACAATTTATGCTGTTTTAGAACTTTTTCGATCTCTGGGAGGGGAGTGCTCACGGCAAATTCCTTAAAATAGTAATAGTAACGCGATTATATCAAAGGGGAATATTCATCCATCTTAAAGCAGTGTTATTTAAATCCGAAATCTTTTTCACTGCGCAGATTTTTCTTCAGTGAAAAGATATCGATATAGGTAATTGCACTCACCTCATAACTCTTTTTTCCGTTGGGGAGATAAACGCTAAATTCGTCCCCCTCCTCTTTACCTAACATTGCACGTGCGAGTGGTGAGTGAACCGAGATTAGTCCGTTTTCCGGCTCGCTCTCCAACGTTCCGCAAACAGTATAGGAAAACTCCTCTTCCGTGTTCACATCCATAATCGTAATAGTTGCACCAAAATGGGCGCGGGAGTGATCGAGAATGGAAGGGTCAATCATTTGGGCTTTTTGGATCATCGAATTGAGATAAAAAAGACGTTTATCGATATGTCGCAATTTTTCTTTAGCCGCATGATACTCCGCATTTTCACTTCGATCTCCCAGCTCTGCCGCCCGTTGTTTTTCAACATTGACACGGGGTTTTTCGACATCTTTGAGGAATTTAAACTCTCGCAAGAGTTCATCATACCCCCTGGGTGTCATCGGTTCATTGCTCATTTACGCCGCAAATCCAACAATATAATAGGTCGGTTTCCCATCCACTTTTTGGAGACTCACTTTGTACTTATCCGCGAAATGGTTAATTTTCTCCATTGCATCCGCCGCACTGATCTCACCCGTCGCATCGATCTTGATTTTAAAATAGTCGTTGCTGTTTGACAATGCCACATACGATTCATCGGTTTTA
>NZ_MIBT01000022.1:0-8998 GCF_001829605.1 Sulfuricurvum sp. RIFCSPLOWO2_12_FULL_43_24
CATGATCGAAGGCATCGATCAACTCTTTCATCCCCTGCTTCATGAGGCCAAAATCATAGACCATCTGACCGTTATCAAGATAATCCGATTCGAGCAACACTTCTACCTTATACGAATGACCGTGAAGAGATGCCCGACATCGTTGCGTCGAACACCCCCGAACAATATGGGCATTTTCGAACTTAAATAATTTACGGATAATCATAAATCCACCTTAGTATTTTGAGGTCACAAAATGTGATTTCAAGTGTTATACGTATTATACACCGTGGTTCTGGTCCCAAATACGGATATGAAGGCGATCCGAGTAGATAAATCCTCGACGTTTGCAAAACTCGATCACCGCTTCGCAGTTTGCTTCAATATGGGCTTTATCCCCTCCCAACGGCATACAATACACCGGCGTATAGGGATGCAGCGCAATGATCTCATCGATTTCCGACTCGATGTAACTTACCAATGAGGGTTCATCTACGGTAAATTTAAAAAAGCTCTCTTTGGCATTCGCAATAATGGCTCCATACGCTTCGGGTTTAACCCGTTTATCCAACGGTTCACCGCTGTTTGAAAGCTTGACCGATAACGCATAGGTTGCCTGTGCATAAAAAGGATAGCGTTTAAAATCGGGAGCAATCGTCGCATTCGTCTCAAACGTCACCCGATGCCCTTGCCCTATCAGATACTCAATAAACTCGACGAAAATCGGTTCATTCGCATAAATAAGCGGCTCACCTCCGGTAAGGACGACATCCACATGAGGCGGTAAACGATACCCGTTCATAATCCAGATAAGGCTCTGAAGTTCTTCGATCTCCATCCACAGCTCACCGAATGCTTTACGATCAACGGCATAGACCGTATCACAGCCGAGAACTTCTGAACCATCCGGTGATCGCTCAGTACATCCGAACCCTTCACATTTGAGGTTGCACCCTCCGAAGCGGAAAAAGAGTGACGGCACACCCGTGTATTTTCCCTCACCTTGAACGGAGTAAAAATGTTCTACTAAATATAACACTTTTGCTCCGTCAAAAGCGTAGCTTTTTGAGCCTTACGCCCAGTTATACCCAGTGTTAACGTAGACGCTTGGACGCGTTCAAACGTCGTATTGTAATGGCCATAAAAATGTTCTACAAGATACAGCATCTTCATCCCCCCGTTTCATAAAATGCACGACTAGAGACTTCAGCATCCCCCTCACTCCAGCGATTTTTTTCGGGTTTGGTGCGGATCACCTCTTTGAGCACTTGAGCCGCTTCTTTAATGTCACCGCGTCGTACGGAGTCACGAATCGACATCGCCTCATCAAAATAGAGACACGGGATAAGATTCCCTTCTGCAGTAAGGCGGATACGGTTACATTTAGTACAAAAATCATCTTTGTGCGGTTCGATAATCCCGAATTCATATCCGTCGGAAAGTTTATAATAATGCGATGGCGAGTGACCGTCAAATCCCTCATCATCATACGTATATCGGCTGCCGATAATACTCAAAAGCTCAGGACTTTGCATCCCTTTGATATTGACCTCGGCATGAACATTTTCCATATACTCGATAAAACGGACCACCATCCCTCGAGCTTTACAATATTCGAGAACGTCAAGAACCTCATTGTCGTTCAGCCCCTTCATCGGAACCATATTGACTTTTACCTTCATCCCGACACGTAGTGCCTCTTCGACCCCTTCAAGTACCTGACGTAAAACATCTTTTTTGGCTATCGTTTCGGCAACCTCGGGTTTAAGTGAATCGATTGAAACATTCAGACGACGCAAGCCTGCATCATAGAGCTTCTGTGCAGCACTTTTGAGCAAAAAGGCATTTGTCGTCATCGCAAGGTCAATATCGTTTTTATAATCATGGATCATTTTGATAAACGTATCGAGGTCTTCACGAAGCAACGGTTCACCGCCGGTGATACGGATTTTAGTGACCCCTTCATCAATGGCGATTTTAATAAATTCAAACAGCTCTTCAAAACTAAGCAGATTCTCTTTCGGAACCCAAGAAAAAGGTTTTTCGGGCATACAGTATTGGCATCTGAAATTACACCGTTCCGTTACCGAAACACGTAAATAATCAACGGTTCTGCCATAGCTATCTATTAACACAATTGTCCTTGCAAGAGGAAAGTGTTCGGATAGTATCTAAAAGTTGTTTTGAGTTTTATTTATTGAAAGAGTTAAGAGGGAAATCCCCGAAAGGGGATTACTTTTTACCAGCCGCGAACGACTGCGTGACATGCCGTACAGGCGTTCACGATTTCAGAATAAGACTTATGAGCTTTTGAATACTCTTTTTTATCCAACGCTTTGATTAAATCGTTAGATGCCGTATCAATGCGTTTAGCCGCATTGAAAGCGATATTGCTCATATGCTGTTTATCTTTAGGAAGATATTTTTTGGTAGCGTCTGCATCGTGAAAAAGAGCGTCTGCTTTTTGAATTTCAGCCACTCCACCTTTGATCAATGCCGGCGCATTGTAAAGAAACCCTTTTTGAACATTGTTCAAACCGTTTTCCATTTGGCTCATATTCAATGCCAAAGTATCGTCTGCTGCTGCACCGACACATAAAAGTGCCGATAAAGCTAAAATTTTAACCATTTTCATCCGTTACTCCTTAGTGAACTTCTGACCAGATTTTGCGTTTCCACAACCATGCCAAGATCGCAAAAATAAAGGTATAAACCATTACCCATATTCCAAGACTTTCACGCTCAGCTTTTTTGGAATCACCGATTGCTTCCATATAAGCTATTACTTCTTCTTGCGCTTTTTGGTTCAATCCCGTACGCGGCATAGAAGTTCCGTGGAGCAATACTTGAGGGTCGTTAATGAAACTGTAAAGATAATGTTCACCACGACTTTTGATGTATTGTGATAAGTCTGGAGGCGTTGCGCCCATGTATGCTTTAATATTTTCACTTGGCGTTTTCGCTTCAAAACCGGCATACGCCATAGAGTGACAACGTCCACATGCTACTTCATACGTATTTTTATGCGCTTCTACACCTGATTTCGCTTTTGGCGCAAGTGCTTGGAAATACGCAACAATATCCATGATCTCTTGAGGAGACATCCAGTTATAGGCAGGCATAGGGAATGCTTTACCGCTTTCTGGAGTATATTTGTGCTGCAAATGCATTGCAGTGACCGGATCAAAAATAAAGTTTGCCAAATAATTTTTATCGTAAATCCAACCTGCACTGCTCAAATCCGGCGGTACAACACCATAAGATGCTGCAGCGTCTGCATTTGGCATAACCGCAGGATGGCCCGCTGATTCAATAGCATGACATGCGATACAGTTCGCTTCTACAAGTACTTTTCCGTTTTCAGGATTTCCTTTAAGTGTTGTATCGACATTTTTCAAATCTTTAAACGTAAAATCTGCCTCAGCAACTTCCGGATGCATCACATGGTGAGCATACGGTTCGATTCCATAATAGGTAATGCCGACAAGAGCAATAATGACGGCTAAAATTCTAAACTCTTTCATTATTTCCCCTTCACTTTTTTAGCTTCTGCTTTGGTAACAAACGGTAATGCCGCAAAAAGCGCCAAGAATGTCATAGATGATGCAAAACCTACCCATGCATTTGCACCGGTCGGAGGTAATTTACCGTACACAGTCAACACTATCAAGTCTGCCATCAAGAACCAGAACCAATATTTGAAATACGGACGTTGGTTAGCCGGTTTTACCATCGGTGAGCGATCCAACCATGGCATAACAAAGAAAATAGCATTTGCTATCCCGAATGCGATCAAACCAAGGTCTTTACCTGAAACACCCGCTATCTCAAAGAAGAATCCGCGTAATACTTCATAGCTCCACAAGAAATACCACTCAGGGTAGATGTGTGCCGGGGTTTTAAGGCCGTCTGCTTTATCAAAGTTTACCGGGTCCATTGCGAAGTTGTAATGGAAGAAAACCAAATAGAAAAAGAACAACATAAAGAAACCGAGAACAAAGAAATCTTTTGACAAGAATACCGGCCAGAAAGGGACAACTTTAGACTCTTTTTTGTTTCCTGCAAGGTATTTTTCCGCTTCTTCATCGAAATCGAAGAACTCACCCGCTTCGTTATTAACGTGTGGGAATCGAAGCGCGTAAAAGTGGAATACAATCGCACCGATAATCGCAAGTGGAATCAACAATACGTGAAGCATGAAGAAACGGGTCAATGTAGCATCAGATACATAGAAGTTACCGCGAATCCAAACAACAAGTTCATCTCCGATAAACGGGATACCGCCGAAAATTTCCGTAATAACGTACGCCGCCCAGTATGACATTTGTCCCCATGGAAGCATATATCCGCTGAACCCTTCTGCAGAGAAAAGGACGAATAACAACATACCTGATACCCAGATCATCTCACGCCCTTTTTTGTAAGAGCCGTAATAGATACCGGTGAACATATGGATATAGATTACCAAGAAAACAACCGATGCACCTACTGCATGGATATGTCGGAACAACCAACCGTATGCCACTTCTTGCATAATCGTGTAGTTAACACTGTCAAATGCCATATTAACATCTGGTTTGTAGTACATCAAAAGGAAAATTCCTGATACTACCAAGAAAGTAAACATTACGGTGAGTAATACACCCATTGCCCACAAAAAGTTAATATTTTTCGGAATCCAATATTCTGTCATCATCACTTTTACAAAGTTAACAACACCTAAACGCTGGTCAAACCACTCGAGCATCGAGTCTGCTTTTTTAAATTCTGCCATCTCGCCTCCCTTACGCTTTCGCCGTCATAGCTTTGTATTCAGGACCTTCTTCACCTAAAACAAGCGTTACACCGTCAAGTTTGAACGGCGGAATATCAAGCGGTCGTGGCGGAGGACCGAATTTATTGATACCGGCATCGGTGAATTCACCCCCGTGACAAGCACATTTAAAGTCATGCTGATCGGCACGATACGCCGGAATACAGCCAAGATGGGTACAGAGACCGATCATCACTGAAAAATAGTGATCACCGATTTTGACACTGCGACCGTCCGTTGGTTTCATATCTTCGGTGTATTTTAGAATAAACACCGGTTTTCCACGCCATACGGCGATTTCTAATTTATTGGCTTCTAGGCCTGACACGTCTACCGTTGTAAAACCGGCAGACATGACGCTCGGGAGCGGATCCCATGTCTTTTTCATCGCGATGAGCGAGGCGATTCCCCCGACAGCGGCGACTGCACCGAAAGCTTTACCAATAAAGCCTCTTCTGCTTTCATCCATCATAGTCATCTCACTTAATTTGGAAATTTAACTCCCAATCATAAGTTAAAAAGGTTTAAGTTTCTATAAATTGAAACTTTTCCTTATGAATTCGATTACTTCGGTGTTACTTTTTTTGATATTTTGATAGTTATTTGATAAAGCAATACTTATAGCTTGCATAAGATGTTCTTGAGTAAATTGCTCAACAATCGGTATGTTCAGCGACATAAAAAGAGGGATAAAATCGCGTGGATAATCGGCACGTTGGAGATAGATCGGTTTTCCGCCGCCTGCAAGATTTTGTAATACTGCCATCGGCGAAGCACTGATAAGTATCTCGCTACGACGGATCACATCATCATAGGATTCACATTCGTGTATTGCAACAAAGCTCTCTTTTAGGCTATTTTCATATCCAAGAAAATGGTAAAAGCCCATCAAGAGTTCCATATTGAGGGATTTAAAAAGATTTTGGTTTTTCTCCAAATCCTTTTCATAATCATCATCCCCGAAAAAAAGTGCCATGGGAATTGTTTTAGGAAGCGGCTCATAATAGCGTTCGTTGACCACCGTCGCTTTACAAATATTTTCTCCTTCCAGATAAGGGGAAATCAAAAATTCTTTAGGATGTTTGGTATCAGAGGGATCATCGCTAATACGGATAAAAGCGGGAAAAAATTGGGTCATATCATTCAACAGCGTCGGATTGATCTCGGCTGAATCAAAAATCATTTTATCACCATGATGCGCGATTTGAGGAATATTACGAACTAAATCTACACCGACAGAGCGTTTAATCCCATACTCTTTCGCCTCTGCAGCAATCCGAAAATCGGAGCAAAGAAGTGTAATATCAATCTCTTTTTGAAGTTCATTGACAATGGCAACGGCTCGGTGGAACCGATCCAATCCAATACGGTGACCCGTATGGACGTAGTAAAAATAGCGCATAATAAATATCCTTGTTATTTACAATAAAGTTTGATAATAAAAATTTGTAGTCATAACTCTATTTTGATAGCTTATTTTACCCTATCTATGGTTAAGCAGTTTTCAAATTATGAAACCTTCACTTTAAACCATGCCGCATACAATGCCGGAACAAAGATCAGCGTCAATGCCGTCGCAACGATCAATCCTCCCATGATCGATATCGCCATCGGTCCCCAAAATACACTGTGTATAAGTGGAATCATCGCTAGTATTGCTGCCGCAGCCGTGAGAACCACAGGGCGCGAACGACGTACCGTCGCTTCGATGATGGCATTCCACGCAGGCTCACCCCGTTCAATATCCTGTTCGATTTGATCTACGAGAATCAGTGAATTTCGCATAATCATACCGCCTAATGCGATAACTCCGAGCAGCGCGACGAAGCCAAAAGGGGCATTGAAAATCAACAAAGCCGGAACTACCCCGATAAGTCCCAGCGGTGCGGTCGAAAATACCATGAACAATAGAGAAAAATTCTGCAACTGTATCATCAATATCAATAACATTACGGCAAACATAATCGGGAAAACGGCAAAAAGCGCTTGATTGGCTTTATCACTCTCCTCAATGGCACCTCCAGCCTCGATACGATAACCGACAGGTAGGGAGTCGATCACCGGCGCTAACGTGGGCATAATTTTTGATGTTGCGTAAGGACCTTGTATACCATCGGCAAGGTCACTACGTACGGTAAGTGCCATATCACGGTCACGTCTCCATAGTACCGGATCTTCAAATGTTGATTCGATCTTCGCCACCTGAGAAAGGGGTATAGCGATCCCCGTTTTAGTAAATAACTGTATGTCACCTAATTGTTCAATAGACAAACGCTCCGCCGGTACAGCGCGTACTACGACATCAACAAGTTCCTCGCCCCTACGAATCTGTGTAACAGGAGCGCCGTTGGTTACCGCTTGAACGATATTTTGGACATCTACCGTATTCAATCCGACCAAACGAGCCTTGTCCTGATCGACATGCACGGCGATAGAGCGTACCTGCTCATTCCAATCAAGTTGGGTATCCGGCACAAGCGGACTGCTGCGAACAATATCGCGGACACGATACGCAATTTCTCGCACTTTTTGCTCATCCGGCCCGATGATCCTAAACTGTACAGGAAACCCTACCGGAGGACCAAATTCAAGTCTACTAACGCGTCCTCTCACATCCGGAAAGGCTTCATTTTTAGCAAAAAGCTCCATCAGTCTGCTGCGTACATCTTCACGTGCTTCAAGAGTAGGCGTTACTAATACAAACTGAGCGTATGAAGGATTGGGGAGTTCCGGAAACAACGATAGGAAAAATCTCGGTGTACCTGCCCCGCTGTACGCTGTAAAACTCGTAACATTGGAATCGGCTTTAAGCTGCTGTTCCATCAAACGTACCTGCTTTTGGGTCGCTTCGAAAGAAGCCCCTTCTCTTAGACGAAGCTCAACCAATAACTCACTACGAGACGCAGTAGGGAAAAACTGTTGTTGGACAAACATCATCCCGGCTCCGGCGAGAGCGAAAAGGGCAACGGTAGCCCCAAGAACCCACCAGCGTCGTGCTATACTCCAGTTAATTAATTGTCGAAATCGATGGTATATCGGCTTGTCATAAGGGTCATGTTCCTGCTCTGATGAAGGAGCATCGTAGTGCGGCAACATCTTCATCCCAAGGTATGGGGTGAAGATGACGGCTACGATCCAAGACGCAAGAAGTGCTACCCCGACTACCCAAAATATCCCTCCGGCATACTCCCCCGCAATCGATTGAGCAAAACCAACCGGCATAAAACCGGCCGCCGTAACCAGTGTTCCGGTAAGCATCGGAAACGCCGTTGAGCTATAGGCGAATGTAGCCGCGCTCAAACGATCCCATCCCTCTTCGAGTTTGACCGTCATCATTTCTACGGCAATAATGGCATCATCGACCAAAAGACCCAACGCGATGATCAATGCGCCGAGCGAAATACGATCCAAGCTCCATCCGGCAGCATACATAATAATAGATACTATTCCCAGCACAAGAGGAATTGAGGCTGCAACAACGATACCGGTACGCCATCCGAGTGAGACAAATGAGACAATCAAAACAATAATCAAGGCTTCAAGGAATGATTTCTCAAATTCCCACACCGATTCCTCTACGATTTTAGGCTGATCCGCATATTTCTCAACGTCAACGCCTATAGGCAATTTGCTTTTAATGACCGCCATTTGTGCATCTAAATCTGTACCGAGTTTCAGAATATCACCGTTTTGATTCATTATCACGCCGATGGCTACTGCTTGCTCGGCGTTATGTCGGATTGTAAAGCTTTGCGGATCTTCATAACCTGCACGTACGGTAGCAACATCGGAGAGTTTGAGCAGTTTCCCGCCAACCTGGATACTGACATTTCCAACATCTTTTGCGTTGTGTAATGTACCGTCAATTCGGATATGCACTCGATCATTAGCCGTATCGATTGATCCGGAGGGGGTCACCATGTTTTGTGCAGACAATGCATCCATGATAACATTGGGAGCGATACCCATCGCCGCGAGACGGCGTGTGGAAAGCTCCACAAAAATACGTTCGGGTTGTTTGCCGAGAATATCCACTTTTTTGACCCCTGCGACGCTCTGCAACTGACGTTTAATCTCCTCGGCGCTGTCACCAAGCTCCGCCATCGTGAGATCAGACGCTTTTACGGCGTACAAAACACTGTAGACATCATTGTACTCATCGTTGAAAAAAGGGCCTCGTACTCCGGATGGGAATTCACGGCTAAT